>NZ_JAMYRB010000009.1:0-212340 GCF_040321165.1 Mesorhizobium sp. M0500 | reverse complement strand
TCGCCATGGAAGAGAAGCTGCGCTTCGCCATCCGTGAAGGCGGCCGCACCGTCGGTGCCGGCATCGTCGTCACCATCAAAGAGTAATTTGGACTTAAACCGATCTGTCGCGGGCGCTGCCCGCGCCGCGCCAGAACAAGGAAGTGACGCATGAACGGACAGAATATCCGCATCCGCCTGAAGGCGTTTGATCACCGGGTGCTCGACGCCTCGACACGGGAAATCGTGTCGACCGCCAAGCGCACCGGCGCCAACGTCCGCGGCCCCATTCCGCTGCCGACGCGGATCGAAAAGTTCACGGTCAACCGGTCGCCTCACGTCGACAAGAAGAGCCGCGAGCAGTTCGAGATGCGCACGCACAAGCGTCTGCTCGACATCGTCGACCCGACCCCGCAGACGGTCGATGCTTTGATGAAGCTCGACCTGGCCGCCGGTGTCGACGTCGAGATCAAGCTCTAAGGAACCAGAGGTCAGCGGGGCGACCCGCAACTCTGAAGGAACAAGAGGCGTGGAGGGGCGACAGCCCCGACAGGGAACTCTAAAGGAATTGAACCGATGCGTTCAGGTGTGATTGCAAAGAAGGTGGGAATGACCCGCATCTACAACGATGCCGGGGAACATGTTCCCGTCACTGTTCTCCAGATGGAGAACTGCCAGGTCGTGGCGCAGCGCACGCAGGAGAAGAACGGCTATACCGCCGTCCAGCTCGGCGTTGGCCTTGCCAAGGTGAAGAACACGTCGAAGGCGATGCGCGGCCATTTCGCGACCGCTTCCGTCGAGCCCAAGGCCAAGGTTGCCGAGTTCCGCGTCTCCGCCGACAACATGATCGATGTTGGCGCCGAGATCACCGTCGAGCACTTCGTCGTCGGCCAGAAGGTCGATGTGACGGGAACCACGATCGGCAAGGGTTTCCAGGGCGTCATCAAGCGGCACCACATGGGTGGCGGCCGCGCGACGCACGGCAACTCGGTGTCGCACCGTACACACGGCTCGACCGGCCAGCGCCAGGATCCGGGCAAGGTGTTCAAGGGCAAGCATATGGCCGGCCACATGGGCGACACCCGCGTCACCACGCAGAATGTCGAGGTCGTCTCGACCGACGCCGATCGCGGCCTGATCCTGATCCGCGGTGCGGTCCCGGGTTCGAAGGGTGCATGGATCCTGGTCCGCGACGCGGCCAAGGTGGCGCTTCCGGCCAATGCGCCGAAGCCCGCCGCGATCCGCGCCGTTGCGACTGACGGTGCCGCCACGAACGAGGCGCCGGCCACAGAGGGAGCGGAATAATGGACCTCAAGATTACAACGCTTGGCGGCAAGGACGCCGGCAAGCTGAAGCTCTCCGAAGAGATTTTCGGCCTCGATCCGCGCGAGGACATCCTGCAGCGCGTCGTGCGCTGGCAGCTTGCCAAGAAGCAGCAGGGCACCCACAAGGCCAAGGGTCGCGCGGAAATCGCCCGCACCGGCGCCAAGATGTACAAGCAGAAGGGTACCGGCCGCGCCCGTCACCATTCGGCTCGCGCTCCGCAGTTCCGCGGCGGCGGCAAGGCCCATGGCCCGGTCGTTCGCAGCCACGAGCACGATCTGCCGAAGAAGGTGCGTGCACTCGGCCTCAAGCATGCGCTTTCGGCCAAGGCCAAGAGCGCGTCGATCATCATCATCGACGAGCTGAAGCTGACCGAGGCCAAGACCAAGGCGCTGATCGCGAATTTCGCGACGCTGGGCCTGAGCAACGCCCTGGTGATCGGCGGCGCCGAGCTTGACAAGAATTTCAAGCTGGCGGCGACCAACATCCCGAACATCGACGTGCTGCCCATCCAGGGCATCAACGTCTACGACATTCTGCGCCGCGGCACGCTGGTCCTTTCCAAGGCCGCCGTCGAGGCTCTCGAGGAGCGCTTCAAATGACCGACCTTCGTCATTACGACGTGATCGTCTCGCCGGCGATCACCGAAAAGTCGACCATGGCTTCCGAGCAGAACCAGGTCGTCTTCAATGTCGCCAAGAAGGCGTCGAAGCCGGAAATCAAGGCCGCCGTCGAAGCGCTGTTCGGCGTCAAGGTGATGGCCGTGAACACGCTTGTCCGCAAGGGCAAGATCAAGCGCTTCCGCGGCACGATCGGCCGCCAGAGCGACGTCAAGAAGGCGGTTGTGACGCTGGCCGAAGGCCAGTCGATCGACGTCGCGACGGGTCTCTGAGCAAGGTCGCGAGGACAGAACAATGGCACTGAAAAAATTCAACCCGGTAACGCCGAGCACCCGTCAGCTGGTCATCGTCGACCGCTCGGGCCTCTACAAGGGCAAGCCCGTCAAGGGCCTGACCGAAGGCCTGACCAAGTCGGGCGGCCGCAACAATTACGGCCGCATCACGGCCCGCTTCATCGGCGGCGGTCACAAGCGCACCTACCGTATCATCGACTTCAAGCGCCGCAAGTTCGACGTCGTCGGCACGGTCGAGCGTATCGAGTACGATCCGAACCGCACCGCCTTCATCGCGCTGATCAAGTATGACGATGGCGAGCTGTCCTACATCATCGCCCCGCAGCGTCTGGCTCCCGGCGACAAGATCGTGGCCGGTGAATCGGTCGACGTGAAGCCGGGCAACGCGATGCCGCTGGCTTCGATGCCGGTCGGCACGATCGTCCACAATATCGAGCTGAAGCCCGGCAAGGGCGCTCAGGTCGCCCGTTCGGCCGGCGGTTATGGCCAGCTCGTCGGCCGCGACCAGGGCATGGCGATCCTGCGCCTCAATTCGGGCGAGCAGCGTGTCGTCCACGGCTCCTGCATGGCCACTGTCGGCGCCGTGTCTAACCCGGACCACGGCAACATCAATGACGGCAAGGCAGGCCGCACCGTGTGGCGCGGCAAACGTCCGCACAATCGCGGCGTGACCATGAACCCGGTCGACCATCCACATGGCGGCGGCGAAGGCCGCACCTCGGGTGGCCGCCATCCGGTTTCGCCCTGGGGCAAGCCGACCAAGGGCAAGAAGACGCGGTCCAACAAGGCGACCGACAAGTTCATCCTGCGCTCGCGCCATCAGCGCAAGAGCTAAGAAGAGGTAACGCCAAGTGACTCGTTCGATTTGGAAAGGCCCCTTCATCGACGGCTACCTTCTGAAGAAGGTGGACAAGGTTCGTGAAGGTGGTCGCAATGAGGTGATCAAGATGTGGAGCCGTCGCTCCACCATCCTGCCGCAGTTCGTCGGCTTCACCTTCGGTGTCTACAACGGCCAGAAGCACGTTCCCGTCTCGGTGAACGAGGACATGGTCGGTCACAAGTTCGGTGAATTCGCTCCGACCCGGACCTATTACGGTCACGGCGCGGATAAGAAGGCGAAGAGGAAATAATCATGGGCAAGGCCAAAGCTCCGCGCAGGCTTGCTGACAACGAAGCGCGCGCCGTGTTGCGCACGATCCGTATCAGCCCGCAGAAGCTGAACCTGGTTGCCGCGTTGATCCGCGGCAAGAAGGTCGCGACAGCGCTTTCCGACCTCGAATTCTCGGCCAAGCGGATTTCCGGCACGGTCAAGAAGACGCTGGAATCGGCGATCGCCAACGCGGAAAACAACCACGACCTCGACGTCGATGCGCTGATCGTGGCGGAAGCCTATGTCGGCAAGTCGATCGTCATGAAGCGGTTCCATGCCCGTGGCCGTGGTCGCGCCAGCCGTATCGAGAAGCCGTTCTCGCACCTCACGATCGTCGTTCGTGAAGTCGAAGAAAAAGGGGAGGCCGCATAATGGGCCAGAAAGTCAATCCGATCGGTCTGCGTCTCGGCATCAACCGCACCTGGGATTCGCGCTGGTTCGCGAACACCGGCGAGTACGGCAAACTGCTGCACGAGGACATCAAGATCCGCAAATATCTTGAGAAGGAACTCAAGCAGGCTGCGATCTCGAAGGTCGTGATCGAGCGTCCGCACAAGAAGTGCCGCGTCACCATCCATGCGGCGCGTCCGGGCCTGATCATCGGCAAGAAGGGCGCCGACATCGAGAAGCTTCGCAAGAAGCTGATGGAGATGACCAAGTCCGAGACGCATCTGAACATCGTCGAAGTGCGCAAGCCGGAGATCGACGCGACCTTGGTCGCCCAGTCGATCGCCCAGCAGCTCGAGCGCCGCATCGCGTTCCGCCGCGCCATGAAGCGTGCCGTGCAGTCGGCGATGCGCCTCGGTGCCGAAGGCATCCGCATCAACTGCGCCGGCCGTCTCGGCGGCGCCGAGATCGCGCGCATGGAATGGTATCGTGAAGGCCGCGTGCCGCTGCATACGCTGCGTGCCGACGTCGACTACGGCACGGCCGAGGCGAATACGGCCTACGGCATCTGCGGCGTCAAGGTCTGGGTGTTCAAGGGCGAGATCCTCGAGCACGACCCGATGGCTTCGGAGCGCCGCGCCACCGAGGGCGATCATGCGCATGGCGGTGGTGGTGAGCGCGAACGCGGTCGCCGTCGCGAAAACGCGTAAGACATTTAGGAATTTGGAGTTAGAACGATGCTGCAGCCAAAGCGCACAAAGTTCCGCAAGCAGTTCAAGGGCCGCATCCACGGTACCGCCAAGGGCGGCACCAACCTGGATTTCGGTGGTTTCGGGCTGAAGGCGCTTGAGCCGAACCGCGTCACCGCGCGTGAGATCGAGGCGGCTCGCCGCGCGATCACCCGCGAGATGAAGCGTGCCGGCCGCGTGTGGATCCGTATCTTCCCGGACGTGCCGGTGACGTCGAAGCCGACCGAAGTCCGTATGGGTAAGGGCAAGGGCGCGGTCGACTACTGGGCGGCACGCGTCAAGCCGGGCCGCATCATGTTCGAGATCGACGGCGTCAACGAGGAAACCGCCCGTGAGGCGCTGCGTCTCGGCGCGGCCAAGCTCTCGGTCAGGACGCGCTTCGTACAGCGCATCGCAGAATAAGGACGGGCTGATCATGAAAGCCGAAGACATCCGGACCAAGACCCAGGACCAGCTGACCGACGACCTGGCCAGCCTGAAGAAGGAGCAGTTCAACCTGCGCTTCCAGAAGGCCACCGGCCAGCTTGAGAAGACCGCCCGCGTGAGGCAGGTCCGCAAGGACATTGCGCGTATCAAGACCATCGCTGCGGAAAAGTCCGCGGCCAAGAAGGCTTAAGGACGAAAACCATGCCAAAGCGCATTCTGCAGGGCACCGTCGTCAGCGACAAGAACGAGAAGACGGTTGTCGTCAAGGTCGAACGGCGCTTCACGCATCCCGTGATGAAGAAGACCGTGCGCATGACCAAGAAGTACAAGGCGCACGACGAGAACAACGCCCACAAGGTCGGCGATCAGGTGTTCATCCAGGAATCGAAGCCGATTTCCAAGGACAAGCGCTGGGTCGTGGTGTCTTCGGACCAGGCCTGATCAGGGCCAACGAAACGAATTTTGGACAGACCGGGGAGGGGTGAGAGACCCGTCCCGTTAGAAAAGAAGAAGGCGGCCAGTCATGATTCAGATGCAAACAAACCTCGACGTCGCGGATAATTCCGGCGCCCGTCGTGTCATGTGCATCAAGGTGCTGGGCGGCTCGAAGCGGAAATACGCTTCCGTGGGCGACATCATCGTGGTGTCGATCAAGGAAGCCATCCCGCGCGGCCGCGTCAAGAAGGGCGATGTGATGAAGGCGGTCGTGGTTCGCACGGCCAAGGACATCCGCCGCCCGGACGGCAGCGTGATCCGTTTCGACAAGAACGCAGCCGTTCTCGTCGACAACAAGAAAGAGCCGATCGGCACGCGTATCTTCGGACCGGTTCCGCGCGAACTCCGCGCCAAGAACCACATGAAGATCATCTCGCTCGCGCCTGAAGTGCTGTAAGGAGCCGGACCAATGCAAAAGATTAGAAAAGGCGACAAGGTCGTCGTGCTGGCCGGCAAGGACAAGGGCCGTTCGGGCGAAGTCCTTTCGGTACAGCCGAAGGATGACACCGCGCTGGTGCGCGGCGTCAACCTGATCCGTCGTCACCAGAAGCAGTCCCAGTCCCAAGAGGGCGGGATCATCACCAAGGAAGCGCCGATCCAGCTGTCGAACATCGCGCTGGCCGACCCCAAGGATGGCAAACCGACCCGCGTCGGCTTCATCTTCCAGAAGGACGGCAAGAAGGTGCGCGTCGCCAAGCGCTCGGGAGAAGTCATCAATGGCTAAGGCTCAAACCAAGCAGGCAACTGCCCAGAACACGCCGCGCCTCAAGCAGGTCTACAACGAGACCATCCGCAAGGCGCTGCAGGAGCAGTTCGGCTACGAGAACGAGATGCAGGTTCCGCGCATCGACAAGATCGTGCTGAACATGGGCGTCGGCGAGGCGACTGGCGATTCGAAGAAGCCTTCGATCGCGGCGGAAGACCTTGCGATGATCGCCGGCCAGAAGGCCGTTGTCACCCGCGCCCGCAACTCGATCGCCGGCTTCAAGGTCCGCGAGAAGATGCCGATCGGTGCCAAGGTCACGCTGCGCAAGGAACGCATGTACGAGTTCCTCGACCGCCTCGTGAACATCGCACTGCCGCGCGTCCGCGACTTTCGCGGACTTAATCCGAAGAGCTTCGATGGCCGTGGCAACTATGCCATGGGCATCAAGGAACACATCGTGTTTCCGGAGATCAACTACGACAAGGTTGATCAGATCTGGGGCATGGACGTCATCGTTTGTACGACTGCGAAGACGGACGACGAAGCCAGGGCATTGCTCAAGGCCTTCAACTTCCCCTTCCGCCAGTAACGGCAGCGAGAAAAGGAAAAATCTGAAATGGCAAAGACCAGCTCAGTCGAGAAGAACAACAGGCGCCGCAAGCTTGCGGACCAGTTCGCTGCCAAGCGCAAGGTGCTCAAGGCGATCATCATGGATCAGTCCAAGCCGATGGAAGAGCGCTTCCGCGCCCAGCTGAAGCTTTCGGCGCTGCCGCGCAACTCGGCCAAGACCCGCATCCGCAACCGCTGCGAAGTCACCGGACGTCCGCGTGCCTATTATCGCAAGCTCAAAGTATCGCGTATCGCGCTTCGTGATCTCGGCAATAACGGCCAGATCCCGGGCCTGGTCAAGTCGAGCTGGTAAGGAGGACATAACATGTCATTGAGCGATCCTCTGGGCGATATGCTGACCCGCATCCGCAACGCGTATGGCCGCAAGAAGTCGAGCGTTTCGACGCCGGCCTCGCGCTTGCGTACCCGCGTCCTCGACGTGCTGAAGGCGGAAGGCTATATCCGCGACTACAGCCAGACCGACTTCGACAACGGCAAGTCCGAAATCGAGATCGAGCTGAAGTATTTCGATGGTGCGCCGGTGGTGCGCGAAATCGCTCGGGTCTCGAAGCCCGGCCGCCGCGTCTACGTTTCGGCCAAGTCGATACCGCACGTCGCCAACGGCCTCGGCATCGCCATCCTTTCGACGCCGAAGGGCGTGATGGCCGACCACGAAGCGCGTGAACAGAATGTCGGCGGGGAAATCCTCTGCCAGATCTTCTGATCTGGTATGTGACCCGGTTGGAAACAGGTTTTCGGGATCTAGTCCCGAAAGCCGAGACCTGAAACAAGAGAAGTGACGAGGACAACAAAATGTCTCGTATTGGAAAGAAACCCGTTTCGCTGCCGCAGGGCGTGACCGCGACCGTCAACGGCCAGACCGTGACGGCGAAGGGTCCGAAGGGCGAGCTGAAGTTCGTGGTGAACGACGAAGTGCTGGTCAAGATGGAAGGCAGCGAGATCGCTGTCCAGCCGCGCGACCAGACCAAGACTGCCCGTTCCAAGTGGGGCATGTCACGCACGCAGATCGTCAACATCCTGCAGGGCGTCAAGGACGGCTTCGAAAAGAAGCTCGAGATCACCGGCGTCGGCTATCGTGCCGCCATGCAAGGCAAGAACCTGCAGCTGGCGCTCGGCTTCAGCCATGACGTCGTCTACGAGACGCCGCAGGGCGTGACGATTTCGGTGCCGAAGCCGACGGAAATCACGGTGACCGGCATCGACAAGCAGCAGGTCGGCCAGGTCGCCGCCGAGATCCGCGAGTATCGCAGCCCCGAGCCCTACAAGGGCAAGGGCGTTCGCTATGCTGGCGAGAAGATCGTCCGCAAGGAAGGCAAGAAGAAGTAATTTTAACGCCGCGGGGAGCGGTCGCGGGAGGCTCGTCCTACCGCATATGGTTGCCCCCGTTTTTTGAAGGCAAGGAACTGATATCATGGGCTCGAAAGAATCCACCCAACGCCGCGCCCAGCGCGTCCGCCGCCAGATCAAGAAGGTTGCCGGCGATCGTCCGCGCTTGTCGGTCCATCGCACGTCGAAGAACATCTATGTCCAGGTGATCGACGACGCCAAGGGCCACACCATCGCGGCTGCTTCGACGCTCGAGAAGGAGCTCAAGGGCTCGCTCAAGACCGGCGCCGACACCGCGGCTGCAGCTGCCATCGGCAAGCTGATCGCCGAACGCGCCTCCAAGGCCGGCGTCAAGGAAGTCGTCTTCGACCGCGGCGCCTATATCTACCACGGCCGCGTCAAGGCGCTGGCCGAGGCTGCCCGTGAAGGTGGTCTGAGCTTCTAGAGCATGATCCCGAACCGAAGGTCAGCGCAGCAAAAAGTTGCAGACTTTTCGGATAAGATTATGCGAAGGAAAAAAGAGTTTTCGCCCCCGGCGACCCGCAGAGGTGCCGGATATCATCATCAACCGTGCTTCCGGAAAAAAACAAGGAACAGGATATGGCACAGGAACGTAGGGATGGCGGCCGCGGCCGTGATCGCGAAGAGCGCGACGACGGTATGGTCGACAAGCTCGTCCACATCAACCGTGTCGCCAAAGTCGTCAAGGGCGGCCGGCGCTTCGGCTTTGCGGCACTTGTCGTCGTCGGCGACCAGAAGGGCCGCGTCGGCTTCGGCCACGGCAAGGCGCGCGAAGTGCCGGAGGCGATCCGCAAGGCGACAGAATCGGCCAAGCGCGACATGATCTTCGTGCCGCTGCGCTCAGGCCGCACGCTGCACCACGACGTCGAGGGACGCTGGGGCGCGGGACGCGTTCTGCTGCGCGCCGCCAAGCAAGGTACCGGCATCATCGCCGGCGGCCCGATGCGCGCCGTTTTCGAGACGCTCGGCATGCATGACGTGGTCGCCAAGTCGATGGGTTCTTCGAACCCCTACAACATGGTTCGCGCCACTTTCGACGCGCTGAAGAGCCAGATGCATCCGAAGGATGTGGCTGCCGCGCGCGGCATCAAGTATTCGACCCTTCAGGCCCGCCGCGGCACCGCCGTTGCGGCTGAAGAATAGTCGATGCTGACCAGGGATCTGACCATGGCCAAGAAAGCAACCAAGACCATCACCGTCGAGCAGATCGGTTCGCCGATCCGCCGGCCGAAGGAGCAGCGCGCAACGCTGGTCGGCCTCGGCCTCAACAAGATGCACAAGCAGCGCACGCTGGAGGATACGCCCTCGGTGCGCGGCATGATCGCTGCCGTCCAGCATCTCGTCCGCGTCGTGGACGAGGGCTGAACCAGAGCGCAGGAGAACCCAGATGAAACTCAACGATCTGCGTGACAAGGACGGCGCGACGCACTCCAAGAAGCGTCTCGGCCGTGGCATCGGTTCCGGTTCGGGCAAGACCGCCGGTCGCGGCGTCAAGGGCCAGAAGGCGCGCTCCGGCGTCGCCGTCAACGGCTTCGAGGGTGGCCAGATGCCGCTCTACCGCCGCCTGCCGAAGCGCGGTTTCAACAATATCTTCGCCAAGAGCTTCACCGTCGTGTCGCTGGCCCGCATCCAGGCCGCGCTCGATGCCAAAAAGCTCGATGCTAAGACAGTTGTAACGGCCGAGGCGCTGGTTGCGGCCGGCGTCATCCGTCGCGTCAAGGACGGCGTGCGCATCCTCTCGGACGGCGACATCAAGGCCAAGCTTGCCTTCGACGTTGCCGGTGCTTCCAAGGCCGCGATCGAGAAGATCGAAAAGGCCGGCGGCTCGGTGAAGTTGCCTGAGCAGGCAGCCGCCGAGTAACGGCAATTTGAAGCACGGTCGGCAAAGGTGGAATTCGGTTTTGCCTGCGGTCGTGCTTTGATCCGACAGATGTGGCGGCCGCATCAACGCGGCCGCTTGCATGTTTGCAGTCCGGAGCTTATCTCGTGAGCTTCGGTGACACGCGCCGCCTGAGCTGCGGGCATCGAGCGTGACCAAGCGGAGAATCAGGCATGGCTTCGGCTGCTGAACAACTAGCCTCGAATCTGAATTTTTCGGCCTTCGCCAAAGCCGAGGATCTGAAGAAGCGCATCTGGTTCACCATCGGCGCGCTGCTCGTCTACCGTCTTGGCACCTATATTCCGCTGCCCGGCATCAATCCCGACGCTTTCGCCCAGGCCTTCTCGTCGCAGAGCAAGGGCGTGCTCGGCATGTTCAACATGTTCGCCGGCGGCGCCGTGCAGCGCATGGCGATCTTTGCCCTCGGCATCATGCCCTATATCTCGGCCTCCATCATCATGCAGCTGATGACCTCGGTCATTCCGTCGCTGGAAGCGCTGAAGAAGGAAGGCGAGCAGGGCCGCAAGATCATCAACCAGTACACGCGCTACGGCACCGTGCTTCTGGCGCTGGTTCAGGCGTACGGCATTTCGGTCGGGCTTGAGGGCGGCAACGGCATCGTCAACGATCCCGGCATGTTCTTCCGCATCTCTACCGTCGTCACGCTGGTCGGCGGCACCATGTTCCTGATGTGGCTTGGCGAGCAGATCACTGCTCGCGGCATCGGCAACGGCATTTCGCTGATCATCTTCTCCGGCATCGTCGCCGGCCTGCCGCGCGCCATCTCCGGCACGCTGGAGCTTGGCCGCACCGGCGCCTTGTCGACCGGCCTGATCCTGGCGATCATCGTGCTGGCCATCATCGTCATCGCGCTGATCGTCTTCTTCGAGCGCGCCCAGCGCCGCCTGCTGATCCAGTATCCCAAGCGCCAGGTCGGCAATCGCATGTTCCAGGGCGATACCTCGCATCTGCCGCTGAAGCTTAACACCTCCGGCGTCATTCCGCCGATCTTCGCCTCGTCGCTGCTGCTGCTTCCGGCAACGGTTGCCGGCTTCTCGCAGACCACCAATATGCCTGCATGGGCCAGCACCATCCTGGCGGCGCTCGGCCACGGCCAGCCGCTCTATATGGCCTTCTACGCGGCGATGATCGTGTTCTTCGCCTTCTTCTATACGGCGATCGTCTTCAATCCGAAGGACACCGCCGACCAGCTCAAGAAGCATTCGGGCTTCATCCCGGGCTATCGTCCGGGCGAGCGCACTGCGGACTATATTGACTATGTGCTCACCCGCATCACCGTCGTCGGCGCCATTTATCTGGTGCTGGTGTGTCTGCTGCCCGAGTTCCTGATTTCAGCGACTGGCGTACCGTTCTACCTTGGTGGCACTTCGCTCCTGATCGTGGTCAGTGTAACGCTCGATACGGTGGCGCAGATTCAGGGTCACCTGATCGCGCACCAGTATGAGGGCCTGATCAAGAAGTCGAAGCTGCGCGGGGGGAAAAAGGCCAGATGAGGTTGATATTGCTTGGACCGCCGGGGGCGGGCAAGGGGACACAAGCACTAAGACTGGTAGATCGACACGGCATCCCACAGCTTTCCACGGGGGACATGCTGCGTGCTGCTGTCCAGGCTGGCACCGAAGTCGGCAAGCGCGCCAAGGCGGTGATGGACGCTGGCGAACTGGTGTCCGACGCTATCGTCAACGCCATCGTGGCCGAGCGCATCGATCAAGCTGATTGCGCAAACGGCTTCATCCTTGACGGGTACCCGCGAACCCTGGTGCAAGCGGACGCCGTTGAGGAAATGCTGTCGGATCGCGGACTGGAGCTCGATGCTGTCATCGAATTTGTCGTCGATGACAAGGCGCTGGTTGGCCGAATCGTCAAGCGCGCCGAAGACGCCAAGGCCGCAGGCCTGCCGGTGCGCAAGGACGACAGCCCAGCGGTGTTCGAGGAACGCTTGAGGGAATATTACAAGAAAACCTCGCCGCTGATCGGCTACTACTACGCCAAGGGCAAGCTCAGGGGCGTCGATGGCATGGCCGACATCGATGCGGTGACGCAGCAGATCGAGGCGGTGCTCAGGGCGACGACCCGGAAAGTTGGCCAGGCGGCCGGCTAGAGAATCGAACGATTGCGCTTGACTGGAGCGGTCCGCTGGGGTATGGCGGCCCGTCTTCCTATCAGGCATGAGGCTTGCTTGTCCGCAAGGGCAAGGCAGGCCGCTTTGAACTGGAAACTCCCGCAAGGGCCGGCCTCCACCGGACGCGGGGCAACTTGAAGCGCCGGCTCGTCCGGCCTATATGGAGAAGAGAAGAACATGGCTCGTATAGCCGGCGTCAATATTCCGACCAACAAGCGCGTCGTCATCGCGCTTCAATACATTCACGGCATTGGCAAGAAGTTCGCCCAGGAGATCGTCGACAAGGTCGGCATCCCGGCCGAGCGTCGCGTCAACCAGCTGACCGACGCGGAAGTGCTGCAGATCCGCGAGACCATCGACCGCGACTATCAGGTCGAGGGCGATCTGCGCCGCGAAGTGTCGATGAACATCAAGCGACTCATGGACCTCGGCTGCTACCGCGGCCTGCGTCACCGCCGCTCGCTACCGGTTCGTGGTCAGCGCACGCATACCAATGCGCGCACCCGCAAGGGCCCGGCTAAGTCGATTGCCGGAAAGAAGAAGTAATTTAGGGCAGTAAGGGAGTAGGGCAGTAAGGCAATAGGAACGGCAGACATACTGCCCTACTGCCATATTCCCCTACTGCCTTCTCCCTGGTGGAGCCGCTGGCATTACGGCGGTGTAGAGATCAACTGAAAGGACCATCATGGCCAAGGAAGCCGCTCGTGTTCGCCGTCGCGAACGCAAGAACATCTCGTCGGGCGTTGCCCACGTCAATTCGACCTTCAACAACACGATGATCACCATCACCGACGCGCAGGGTAACTCGATTGCCTGGTCGTCGGCCGGAGCCCAGGGCTTCAAGGGATCGCGCAAGTCGACCCCGTTCGCTGCCCAGATGGCCGCAGAAGATGTTGCCAAGAAGGCCCAGGAACACGGCATGCGCATGCTCGAGGTCGAGGTCTGTGGACCCGGCTCCGGTCGTGAATCGGCGCTGCGCGCGCTGCAGGCTGCCGGCTTCACCATCACCTCGATCCGTGATGTGACGCCGATCCCGCACAATGGCTGCCGCCCGCGCAAGAAGCGCCGCGTCTAAAGAATTTACCGAACGCCGCGCGAGCGCCTCAAGGGCGCTCCTCCACGGCATTCCAGGTCGCCCGCCACGATTGGATGGTGGCGGGACAACGGAAGGAAAGCACTATGATCCAGAAAAATTGGCAAGAACTGATCAAGCCGAACAAGATCGAGTTCTCGTCGAAGAAGAAGACGCTGACCACGCTGGTCGCCGAGCCGCTCGAGCGCGGCTTCGGCCTCACCCTCGGCAACGCGCTGCGCCGCGTGCTTCTGTCTTCGCTGCGTGGCGCGGCTGTAACCGCCGTGCAGATCGACGGCGTTCTGCATGAATTCTCGTCCATCGCCGGCGTCCGCGAGGACGTGACCGACATCGTTTTGAACATCAAGGAAATCGCCATCCGCATGGAAGGCGACGGCCCCAAGCGCATGGTCGTCCGCAAGCAGGGACCGGGCGCGGTTCTCGCCGGCGACATCCAGACGGTCGGCGACGTCGAGATCCTCAATCCCGACCACGTCATCTGCACGCTGGACGAAGGCGCTGAAATCCGCATGGAATTCACCGTCGATACCGGCAAGGGCTATGTGCCGGCCGACCGTAACCGCGCCGAGGACGCGCCGATCGGGCTGATCCCCGTCGACAGCCTGTATTCGCCGGTCAAGAAGGTCTCCTACAAGGTCGAGAACACCCGCGAGGGCCAGGTTCTCGACTATGACAAGCTGACCATGACCATCGAGACCGACGGTTCGATTTCGGGCGAGGACGCGGTGGCCTTCGCCGCTCGCATCCTGCAGGACCAGCTCGGCCTGTTCGTCAATTTCGACGAGCCGCAGAAGGAAGTCGCCGCCGAACAGGTTACCGAGCTTGCCTTCAACCCGGCGCTGCTCAAGAAGGTCGACGAGCTCGAGCTTTCGGTGCGTTCGGCCAACTGCCTGAAGAACGACAACATCGTCTATATCGGCGACCTGATCCAGAAGACCGAAGCCGAGATGCTGCGCACCCCGAACTTCGGCCGCAAGTCGCTGAACGAGATCAAGGAAGTCCTGGCGGCGATGGGCCTGCATCTCGGCATGGAAGTGCCGGACTGGCCGCCGGAAAACATCGAAGACCTCGCCAAGCGTTACGAAGACCAATATTGAGCATGATCTCGAACCGAAGGTCAGCGCAGCAAAAAGTTGCAGACTTTTCGGACAAGATCATGCGGCTAACCAACTGGGGCTCAGGCCTCTTGAAACCGCAATGAAGGAGAAGAGCCATGCGCCACGGATTTAAAGGCCGCCGGTTCGCCCGCAGCATAAGCCATCGCAAGTCGATGTTTGCCAACCTTGCCGTGTCGCTTATCGAGCACGAGCAGATCCTCACCACGCTGCCGAAGGCGAAGGATTTGCGTCCGATCGTCGAGAAGTTGGTGACGCTCGGCAAGCGCGGCGACCTGCACGCCCGCCGCCAGGTTATTGCCCAGATCGGCAATGAAGGCGTCGTCAAGCGCCTGTTCGATACCATCGCGCCACGTTATGCCACCCGCAACGGCGGCTATCTGCGCATCATGAAGGCCGGCTTCCGCCACGGTGATAACGCGGCAATGGCGGTCATCGAGTTCGTCGACCGCGACACCTCGGCCAAGGGCGCCGGCGACCGTGCCCGCATCGAGGCCGAAGGCACCGAAGAGGAAGCTGCAGCCGCATAAGGCTCGGTTTTTCGCGAGAAGTTCAAAAGGGGCCTCCGGGCCCTTTTTCTGTTTCCGAAGGTACCGGGCAGGGCTGGTAGGGGTTTTGTCACCGGTTTTTGCGGCGACTACCCAAAATAATCGGATTTCAGCGGCTTAGCCTTTCATTTTGCACAATCGTCAGGACAATGGCGCCCGACTTGGAGGATTCGGAATGCGCGTTAAACGGCTGTCCATTGTTCTGATCTGCGCCTTGATGGCGTTGGCCGTCGTGCCGGCGGCCAGGCACGCGCTGGCGGAGGAGGCCAAGCCAGATCCCGGTCTGTCCGACGTGCTAACCGATCTGCTGCATGGCGTCGAAGGCGAAAACGCCACTTCAGGCCCCGACAAGCGCGTGCCGTTCGGCCGCGAGGAGGTGCAGCTGTCCTTCGCGCCGCTGGTCAAGCAGACGGCGCCGGCCGTGGTCAATGTCTACGCCTCGCAGACCGCCAAGGTGACGTCGCCCTTCGACGGCGATCCGTTCTTCGAGGAGTTCTTCGGCCGCTCGCAGCCGCGCGCGCAGTCCTCGCTCGGTTCGGGGGTGCTGGTCGATCCGACCGGCGTCGTGGTCACCAATTTCCACGTCGTCAAGGACGCCGACCAGGTCAAGGTCGCGACTGCCGATGGGCGCGAATTCGACAGCAAGGTACTGCTTAAGGACGAGACGCTCGATCTCGCCGTGCTCAAGATTTCTTCCGACAAGCCGTTTCCGGTGATCGCCATCGGCGATTCCGACGCGCTCGAGGTCGGCGACCTGGTGCTGGCGATCGGCAATCCGTTCGGTGTCGGCCAGACCACCACCAGCGGCATTATTTCGGCGGTGGCGCGCAGCCATATCGGCGTCTCCGATTCCAGCTTCTTCATCCAGACCGACGCCGCCATCAACCCCGGCAATTCCGGTGGCGCGCTGGTCAACATGGGAGGGCAGCTGATCGGCATCAACACGGCGATCTATAGCCGTAGCGGCGGCTCGATCGGCATCGGCTTTGCCATCCCTTCGAACATGGTTCGCGCCTTCGCCGACGCGGCCAAGGCCGGGCTCGACTTCTTCGAGCGGCCGTATGCCGGTGCCGAGTTCGAGGCGGTGACGCCGCAGATTGCCGAATCGCTCGGCATCGACAAACCGACCGGTGCGCTGGTTTCTTCGGTCGAAGAGGCGGGACCCGCCGCCAAGGCAGGGCTCAAGCCGGGCGACGTAGTGCTGTCGCTCAACGGCAAGCCGGTCGAGAGCGTCGGGGCGCTGGACTACCGGATGGCGACGCTGTCGATTGGTACGAATGCCAGCTTCGGCGTTCTGAGCAAGGGTCAGCAGGCGACGATGGACATCGCGCTGGAACGGCCGCCTGAGGGCGCCAAAGCTGCGGAACTCATATTGCGCGGCCGCAGCCCGTTTTCCGGTGCCAAGGTTGCTGAACTGTCGCCACGGCTTGCCCAACGGCTCGGTCTGCGCACGGATGTCAAAGGCGTCACCGTGGTCGACATCAACCGCGATTCGCCTGCTGCCGATTTTGGCTTCCAGCCAGGCGACATCGTGCGTGAGGTCAATGGCCTGACGATCGACAAGGCGGCGACCTTGGAACAGGTAGCCCAGCAGGATACGCGCTGGTGGCGCTTTACCGTCGAGCGCGGCGGGCAGATACTACGCCAGGTGTTGCGTTACTGAGCCCGAACGTCAGCATGATCGGGCTCCAGGCAGAAGAAGTTGCATGGCCGATCTGTTCAGTGTCGATGAACCGGAAAAGACGCCGCCCGGCAGGCCGCTGGCGGACCGTCTGCGTCCGAAGAACCTCGGCGAGGTCGTCGGCCAGGAGCATCTGACCGGATCCGACGGCGCGCTGACGCGGCTGATCGGCTCCGGCTCGCTCGGCTCGATGATTTTCTGGGGCCCGCCCGGCACCGGCAAGACCACGGTCGCACGGCTGCTTGCCGGCGAGACAAGCCTCGCCTTCGAACAGATCTCGGCGGTGTTTTCCGGCGTTGCCGACCTGAAGAAAGTGTTCGAGGCAGCGAAGCTGCGCCGCTCCAACGGCCGCCAGACACTGCTGTTCGTCGACGAGATCCATCGCTTCAACCGCGCCCAGCAGGACAGTTTTCTGCCCGTGATGGAAGACGGCACCGTCGTGCTGGTCGGCGCCACCACCGAGAACCCGTCCTTCGAGCTTAACGCCGCGCTGTTGTCGCGCGCGCGTGTGCTGGTCTTCCACTCGCTCGGCGAGGACAGCATCGCCAAGCTGCTGGCGCGGGCCGAGGAGGCAGAGGGCAGGGCGCTGCCGCTCGATGACGAGGCACGGGCGATGCTCATCCGCATGAGCGATGGCGACGGCCGCGCGGCGCTGACGCTCGCCGAAGAGGTCTGGCGCGCAGCGAAATCAAAGGAGGTGTTCGGCGCCGAAGCCCTGCAGCGCATCGTCCAGCGCCGCGCGCCGATCTACGACAAGGGACAGGACGGCCACTACAATTTGATCTCCGCCTTGCACAAATCGGTGCGCGGCTCCGACCCCGACGCGGCACTCTACTATCTCGCCCGCATGTTCGACGCCGGCGAAGATCCGCTTTATCTCGGGCGCCGGTTGGTGCGCATGGCGATGGAGGATATCGGGCTGGCCGACCCGCAGGCGCTCGTCGTCGCTAACGCCGCCAAGGACGCCTATGACTATCTGGGCTCGCCCGAGGGCGAACTGGCCTTCGCCGAGGCGACCGTCTATCTCGCCACCGCGCCGAAATCCAATGCAGTCTATACCGCGTTCAAGGCCGCCACACAGGCAGCGAAGGAATTCGGTTCGCTGCTGCCGCCCAAGCACATTCTCAATGCGCCGACCAAGCTGATGAAACAGGAAGATTACGGCGCCGGCTACCGCTACGACCACGACGAACCCGACGCTTTTTCCGGCCAGGACTATTTTCCGGAGAAGATGGGAAGGCAGACATTCTACGACCCGCCCGAGCGCGGCTTCGAGCGCGATATCAGGAAGCGGCTGGATTATTGGGCGAAGCTGCGCAGCGAGCGGGAAAAGTAGCTGCCAGTCGCACACTGGTGTGATCGCCGTTGTCTGGCGGGATAAAAAACCCTATCAAGATGCGCCTCCGGCCGGCGGACAGGCCAGAAACGTACCGACGATATTCAGAACGGAATCGCGCCTGGCGCGTGGAAAAATGACAAAAAAAACTCGCAAGACCCTTCGAAAGTTCGCCATGGCGATCCCGCTGCTGGCGCTCGGCTTCTATTTCATTCCCATCCTGACGACAATTTTCATTGTCCTCGGCCTGGTCGACGTGTTGCGCAATGACAACAAGAACTGGGCGCTGTTCAGTGGTTATTTTCTCGGCAACGGCATCTTCACCTGGCTGCTTTCGCCCTTCAATCTGCTGGTCGATCTGCTGTGCTACAGAAACCGCGGTGTCTGGAAACTGGACCAGTTTCCTCCGGACTATCAGCGTGAGGTCAACGAGGTTCTGGACGTCTTCAAGGCGCGCAAGGACGAGATCATCGCCGATATCGACGCCAATTTCGGCAGCGGCCGGCGCGGCATGTATGTCTACCAGTGGTACGGCAAGCACAAGATCGACAACGTCGCCGAATTCAACAAGGATTTCAAATATATCAAGACCATCGCCGTGTCGGTGTTCAGGGGCAAGGAATCGACCTCCTGGCATTTCGGACCGCTGCGGCTCAGCCTGCGCATTCTCTACAATCTTCTCCCGGTGAAGGCCGAGGTTTTCGTCGAGTGCAACAACGCCAGGAACTACTGGCACGACAATCCGCTCTATATTTTCGACGACACGCTGCTGCACCGCTCGGTCAACGAATATGATGGGCGCCGCTACTGCGTGTTCATGGACATCATCCGGCCATCGCCATTCCCGGGCCTAATCGCCGCTCTTCTCGCCATCGTTTCGGTCAGCGTCGAGCGCATCAATGCCATGTTCTACAAGAACTGGAAGATGATCGGCTCCAGCAAGCCGAAGAAGGCCGGAGCCGCCTGACACCGTGGTGTGACCGGCGCGAGGAAGCACGATGTATCATCTGTTGCTTGTCTGCCTTGGTGGCGCGATCGGTGCAATGGCCCGCTTCTTCCTGTCCGGCTTCGTCGCCCGCCGGGTCGGCGAGACCTTTCCCTGGGGCACTATGGCCGTCAACGTCTCGGGAGCGTTTGCAATCGGTGTCGTTGCGCATGCGGTGGCGCGCGACGGCATGCCCGCCATCTGGGCCTTTACCGTTACCGGCGGCCTCGGCTGCTACACCACGGTTTCTTCCTTCAGCCTGCAGACGCTGGCGCTGGCGCGCGAGGGCGAATGGCGGCGCGCCGGCGGAAATGTGCTGCTTTCGGTTTTTCTGAGCCTCGGCGGCGTGACGCTGGGCTTTGCTGCGGGAAGTCTTCTGATTGGCGGCGGGGCGCCGTGAGCGGCCTGCGGAAGCTCCGCCACGACGGGACGGACACTGCGGCAGGGCATGCGGCGCGCCTCATTGGCCGTCGCAGAACCAACGAAACGGTTCGGCTCTATGCGACCGTAGCCGCAGGCAGCATGATCGGCGGTGTGTTGCGGGCGCTTGCCTCATCGACGAGCACTGCCCTGTGGGGCGCTGGATTTCCCTTCGGCACGCTCCTCGTCAACATTGTTGGCTCGTTCCTCATCGGCTTCTACGCGACATTGACGGGACCGGATGGTCGCGTCTTCGCCGGTCCGCTGCAACGTCAATTCTTCATGGCCGGCTTCTGCGGCGGCCTGACGACCTTCTCCGCTTTCAGCCTTGAAACACTCACCCTCGCGCAAGGCGGGAGGCTTGTGGCGGCGGGACTCAATATCGCGATCTCCGTGGTGGCCTGGCTTGCCGCCGTCTGGCTTGGCCACATCTTTGCAGTTCGGCTCAACCGGCTGAGAGGGTCCAGGCAATGAAGATACCAACCCAGGCACAATTGCTGCGCATATTTATCGGCGAAAACGACAAGGCAGATGGCCGTCCGCTGTATGAGGTTATCGTGCTGAGGGCCCGCGAAATGCAGATAGCCGGCGCGACCGTCCTGCGCGGCGCGATGGGGTTCGGCCATTCCAGCCGGCTTCACACCACGAAGATCCTCCGCCTGTCGGAGGATCTGCCACTCGTCATCGAGATCGTCGATGACGAGGAAAAATTGGCCGCTTTCCTGCCCGTGCTTGAAACAATCATGACAAGTGGTTTGATTACGCTGGAGAAAGTTCAGGTTCTGCAATATGGAACCGACAACGAATAACCGAGTGAGATTGCGGGTACCGGCGAATGCCGTTGCATGCCTGCAAAACGGCGATTGGAATCATGGCAGGCGTTGAACAGATCACAGTGGACGCCGGCGAGGCGGGCATGCGGCTCGACCGCTGGTTCAAGAGCCATTTCCCCGGTCTCGGTTTCGGTCATCTGCAGAAGCTGCTGCGTTCCGGCCAGATCCGCGTCGACGGCGGCAGGGTGAAGGCCGATACCCGCGTCGAAGCCGGCCAGACGGTCCGAGTGCCGCCGCTCGAAGTCGACAAGAAAGGTGAAAGCCCGCTCACCGGTCATTCGATCCGCAACCAGGGCGACGCCGACGTTTTGGCAAAGATGCTGATCCATGAGGACCCGAAGGTCTTCGTCTTCAACAAGCCGGCCGGCCTGGCGGTCCAGGGCGGCTCTGGCGTCACCCGCAATGTCGACGACATGCTGGAAGCCTGGCGCAACCAGAAGGGCGAGAAGCCGCGTCTGGTGCACCGGCTCGACCGCGACACGTCGGGTGTGCTGGTTGTCGCCCGTACAAGGCTCGCCGCCATGAGGCTCGCCGAAGCGTTCCGGGCGCGTGAGACGAAGAAAACCTACTGGGCGCTGGTCAAGGGCGTGCCGCCGAAGCGCGAGGACAAGATCTCGACCTGGCTGATCAAGGAACCGACGGCCGACGGCGATCGTGTGCGCATCGCCAAGCACGGCGAAAAGGGCGCCGATCACGCCGTGTCCTATTACCGCATCGTCGAGCAGGCGGCGCAGACCCTGTCCTGGCTGGAAATGGAACCCTATACCGGGCGCACCCACCAGCTTCGCGTCCATGCCGCCCATATCGGTTGCCCGATCATCGGCGACCCCAAATATTTCGAGGCCGACACCAATTGGGATTTTCCAGGCGGCATGCAGAACCGGCTGCATCTGCACGCGCGCCGCATCGTTATCCCGCATCCCGACAAGGGCTTTGTCGACGTCACCGCACCGATGCCGCCGCATATGCGCCAGAGCTGGAACCTGCTCGGTTTCGATGACGCGAGCGCGGAGGACTAGCGGCGGTGGGCGTCGCCACAGATACGCTCGACCGCCGTGACGCGGTCGATCTGGCGGCCGCCGTCATCATGGTCGGGCTGACCTTTTCGTGGGGCCTGAACTACGTTGCCGCCAAGATCTCCTATGCTGGCTACGACCCTGTTTTCCTGTCCATCGCCCGCTCGGTCATCGGCGGCCTGTGTGTTTTCGGCTGGTGCCGCTGGCGCGGCATTGCGCTGTTCACGCCCGACAAGACCGTCGTCGCCGGCATCCTGGCAGGCGCGCTTTTCGGTCTCGAGTTCCTGTTTCTCTATGTCGGGCTCGAGCACACCACTGTCGTGCGCAACACTTTGCTGGTCAACACCATGCCGTTCTGGATGCTGGTCGGCGGTCATTTCCTGCTGGGCGAAAGCATCACGGCGCGCAAGCTCATTGGTCTGCTGCTCGCTTTCGCCGGACTGATCGCGGTGTTTTCCGATAAACTGAGCGCCAATGGCGGCGCAACATTGGGCGGCGATTTGCTCAGTCTCGGTGCCGGCATTCTGTGGGCCGTGACCAATATCGTCATCAAGCGGTCGAAGCTGGTGACGGCCAGCGCCGAAAAGCTGCTGCTCTATCAGCTGGCCGGGGCCGCTGTCGTCGGCATTTTGGTGATGCCCTTTGCCGGGCCGCCCGTCCGCAGCTTTATCCTTCTGCCGACCTTGGCGCTGCTGTTCCAGGCCGTCTACGTTGTCGCGTTCACCTATGTGCTGTGGTTCTGGCTGCTGCGGCGCTACCCTGCATCTGGACTGTCGAGCTTCACCTTCCTGTCGCCGGTCTTCGGCGTGCTCTGCGGCGCCGTGTTCTTGAACGAGCCGCTGACCGTTCGTATCTTCCTGGCACTCGGCCTCATCGCCGCCGGTCTTATCATCGTCAACCGGCCGGCCCGAAAACAAAGTCCCGGATGAGCATGCGCGATATATTGAACGACCTCGAAGCTGGAAAGCAGCTCTCTGATCCAGACCCGGTGCGTCGCGCCCAGATCCAGATGAAGACGCCGCTGCCGAAGCGCTTCTACAAGACCGTCGCGGTAGCACCGGTCGAAGACGGTTTTGCCGTCCATCTCGATGGCAAGCCCGTCCGCACGCCGGCCAAGGCGCTGCTGGCGCTGCCGACCGAAAAGGCGGCTGCTCTCGTCGCCGAGGAATTCGCCGCACAGGAGGAGACCATCGACCCGGTGACGATGCCGGTGATGCGTCTGGTCAATACGGCAATCGATGGCGTCGCCAGTGATCCCCAGGCCGTGCTGGAGGACATCCTGCGCTTTGCCTCGTCCGATCTGCTCTGCTACCGCGCCGATGCGCCCCAAGGACTCGTCGACCGGCAGAACGAGCATTGGGATCCGGTCATCGACTGGGTGCGCAGCGCGCTCGGCGCCCGGTTCCATCTTGCCGAAGGCGTGATCCATGTCGAACAGCCGCGCGAGAGTATCGCGCTGCTTGGCCAGCATCTTGCCCAACGTGCCGATCCGCTGCGCCTTGCCGCCATCCACGTCATGACGTCGCTGACCGGATCGGCGCTGCTGGCGCTGGCCGTCGATGTCGGCGAGCTAGACGGCGAGGCGGCCTGGGCTGCCGGCCATGTCGACGAGGACTGGCAGGCCGAGCAATGGGGCCATGATGCCGAGGCGCTCGCGCGCCGCGCGGCCCGCAAGCGCGACATGATGGCGGCAGTCGGACTGCTCGACGCTCTCAAAGGCTGACGGCACTACCTGCGATTTCGCACTGCACATTAGACCAAAGTCATAATCCCAAAGGCGGTCTGCCTCTGGGCACTGCTTTCTGTCATTTTTTGCACTGATGGCTGCACTGAGTCTGCGTTGCGAGGAAACGCGGACGATGAAGTGCCGCATCGAGGACTGGCAGAATCACACGGGAGGATACGCTCATGGCAATGGCATCGACCGCCGGCAAAACAAGCCGCGGCATGACGCGCGAGGAGAAGAAGGTCATCTTTGCTTCCTCGCTCGGCACCATTTTCGAATGGTACGATTTCTATCTCTACGGTGCATTGGCGGCCGCGATCGGCACCGCATTCTTCAACTCCTATCCGGAAACAACGAGAAATATCTTCGTGCTTCTGGCGTTTGCCGCAGGCTTCATCGTTCGCCCGCTTGGTGCCCTGGTGTTCGGCCGCATCGGCGATCTCGTCGGCCGCAAGTACACATTTCTTGTCACCATCATGATCATGGGTCTGTCGACCTTCCTCGTCGGCGTGCTTCCCGGCTCCGCCAGTTGGGGCATTGCCGCGCCGATCATGCTGATTGCGCTCCGTCTGCTCCAGGGTCTGGCGCTTGGCGGCGAATATGGCGGCGCCGCGACCTACGTCGCCGAGCACGCTCCAGATGACCGCCGTGGCTTCTACACCTCATGGATCCAGACCACCGCAACGCTCGGCCTGTTCCTGTCGCTGATCGTGATTCTGATTGTGCAGAATTCCCTCAGCAAGGAAGATTTCACAGCTTGGGGCTGGCGCATTCCGTTCCTGGTTTCCGCGGTCCTGCTCGCCATCTCGGTCTGGATTCGCCTGTCACTTGCCGAGTCTCCGACCTTCCAGCGTATGAAGGCAGAGGGCAAAGGCTCCAAGGCACCCCTGTCCGAAGCCTTCGGCCAGTGGAAAAACGCCAAGATCGCATTGCTGGCGCTGCTTGGCCTTACCGCTGGCCAGGCCGTGGTCTGGTACAACGGCCAGTTCTACGCGCTGTTCTTCCTGCAGAACGTGCTCAAGGTCGATCCGCAGTCGGTCAATATCATGATCGCGATCGCGCTGGCGCTTGGCACCATCTTCTTCGTCGTATTCGGCTGGCTCTCCGACAAGATCGGCCGCAAACCGATCATCAT
Organism: Mesorhizobium sp. M0500; assembly: GCF_040321165.1. Lineage (NCBI taxonomy): Bacteria > Pseudomonadati > Pseudomonadota > Alphaproteobacteria > Hyphomicrobiales > Phyllobacteriaceae > Mesorhizobium > Mesorhizobium sp. M0500. The sequence goes on along the minus strand of NZ_JAMYRB010000009.1, from coordinate 188,326 downwards.
GGCGGGTTTGGCGCTGGCGATCGTCACCACCTTTCCACTGTTCAAGGCACTGACCCGCGCCGCTAATCCCACTCTAGCTACCGCGCAGGAAAATGTTCGAGCAACCGTCACCGCCGCACCGGGCGACTGCAGTTTCCAATTCAATCTTACCGGAACATGGAAATTCACCAGCTCGTGCGATGTTGCCACGGCATTCCTTGCGAAGAGTTCCGTGCCATACGATGTGGTCACGACAGCCGCGCCCGGAACTGCTGCAACGGTCAAGATCGGCAACGAAACGGCTGAAGCCTATGACGCGGTCGCGGCTGGCGACCAGTTGAAGGCCAAGGACACAGCCTTCGGCAAGGCAATCAATATCGCCTTACAGGATGGAGGTTATCCTCTAAAGCGTGCGGCATCGAAAGTGGCCGACCAGAAGCTCGACGCTTTTGTGGCTGCCAATCCCGAGCTTAAACTCGATGCCACCGCGATTCGTGCCGGCGAAAAAACGACCGTCCCGACAGACAAGGCAGTCGCTGACAAGATCCTGACCAAGGAAGAAGCGGCTGGCGCAACCGAGGTGACAGTCTACAACATTCCCGCGTCCGGCGCTTTTGCCATGTTCGCGGATCCGGCACAGATCAACTGGCCGCTGACCATCGGCATCCTGTTCATCCTGGTTCTGTACGTGACCATGGTTTACGGGCCGATCGCTGCGATCCTGGTCGAGATGTTCCCGACCCGCATCCGCTACACCGGCATGTCGCTGCCTTATCATATTGGCAATGGCTGGTTTGGCGGTTTACTGCCGGTGACCGTCTTCGCGCTGAGCGCGGCTAAGGGCAACATCTATTACGGCCTCTGGTATCCGGTCGCCGTTGCAGCGATGTCGCTGATCATTGGCATGATCTTCGTCAGGGATACCCTCGGAACAGACCTGCACACCAAGCAGTAGCCGACCTGTCCCGGCTCAAGCAAAGCCCGGCGCGAGCGATCGCGCCGGGCTTTGCCAATTTATCAAATACGCGGACGGAGAAGCCTAGCTCTTCCGATCCTGTTTCGCTTCCTCGATCGCTGCCTCATGATACCAGGCACTTCCGAAATCCGTGCGGTTGCGCAAAGAAGCAAGTTCTGCCGCGAACTTAGCCTTTCCGCTTAAATTTGAGGCAGACACGCGCGCTGCCACCGGGAACATCAGGATTTTGGCCGACTGACGAGTGGAAGTGATTTCCATTGTCGGTTTCCTTTCTTCGACAGAACCTAGCCGATTCAACCTTTCCCCAAGATAGGTTCAGCAATCGAATTAGGCAATATGATTATAAAAAGATCACTAGTTGCACATTATTTATGCAAACTATGCTTGTGAGTGATCCCAGCGCACCTTGCAGCGGCCCGGCAATTTTGCGCCGATGCGACCTCACTTTGCCGCACCCGTCGCCGGCGAGAATGGCACACGAATTGCTTTTTGATAATCCGGCAGGTCGGCTGCTGGATAGGCCGGCCTGCTCCGGCGCCATCCAGGGTTCGGTGATCAAGCAACGAGAGGCTAGAATGACGAAATACAAGCTCGAGTACATTTGGCTCGATGGATACACCCCGGTTCCCAATCTTCGCGGAAAGACGCAGATCAAGGACTATGCCGAGTTTCCGACGCTCGACCAGCTTCCGCTGTGGGGCTTCGACGGTTCTTCGACCATGCAGGCCGAGGGCCACAGCTCCGATTGCGTTCTGAAGCCGGTCGCCGTCTACCCGGATCCGGCCCGCACCAATGGCGCGCTCGTTATGTGCGAGGTCATGATGCCCGATGGCGTGACGCCGCATGCCTCCAATAAGCGCGCCACCATCCTCGACGACGAGGGCGCCTGGTTCGGCTTCGAGCAGGAGTATTTCTTCTACAAGGACGGCCGCCCGCTCGGCTTCCCCGAGAGCGGCTATCCGGCGCCGCAAGGCCCGTACTATACCGGCGTCGGCTACAGCAATGTCGGCTCAGTCGCCAGGCAGATCGTCGAGGAGCATCTCGACCTTTGCCTTGCCGCCGGCATCAACCATGAAGGCATCAACGCCGAGGTGGCCAAAGGCCAGTGGGAATTCCAGATCTTCGGCAAGGGCTCCAAGAAGGCCGCCGACCAGATGTGGATGGCGCGCTATTTGTTGCAGCGCCTGACCGAGAAGTACGGCATCGATATCGAATATCACTGCAAGCCGCTCGGCGACACCGATTGGAACGGCTCCGGCATGCATGCCAACTTCTCGACCGCCTATATGCGCGAAGTCGGCGGCAAGGGCTATTTCGAGGCGCTGATGGCAGCCTTCGACAAAAACCTGATGGATCACATCGCCGTCTATGGGCCGGACAACGACAAGCGTTTGACCGGCAAGCACGAGACCGCGCCCTGGAACAGGTTCAGCTACGGCATCGCCGACCGCGGCGCCTCGATCCGCGTGCCGCATTCCTTTATCAATAACGGCTACAAGGGCTATCTCGAGGATCGCCGCCCGAACTCGCAGGGTGACCCCTACCAGATCGCCTCGCAGATATTGAAGACGATCGCCTCCGTCCCTACCAGCGCCGAAGTGTCGGCCGCGGCTTGAGCATTCGTCCCGGCGTAGACCTCAGGTCTGCGCCGTGACTTTCTCTCTGATCGCATCGCAATAAAAAACCCCGGCGTCTCCTCCGGGGTTTTTTTGTTGGCTGCAACGATCTGGATCAGACCGAATAGTACATATCGTATTCGACCGGATGCGGCGTCATTTCGAAGCGCATCACCTCGGCCATCTTAAGCTCGATGTAGCTGTCGATCTGGTCGTCGTCGAAGACGCCGCCGGCCTTCAGGAAGCCGCGGTCCTTGTCGAGGCTCTGCAAAGCCTCGCGCAGCGAGCCGCAGACGGTCGGGATTTTCTTCAATTCCTTCGGCGGCAGATCGTAGAGATCCTTGTCCATCGGCTGTCCCGGGTGGATCTTGTTCTTGATGCCGTCAAGGCCGGCCATCAGCATGGCGGCGAAGGCGAGATAGGGGTTCGCGCCCGGATCGGGGAAGCGGACCTCGACGCGCTTGGCCTTCGGCGACGAGCCGAACGGAATGCGGCACGAGGCCGAGCGGTTGCGTGCCGAATAGGCGAGCAGCACCGGCGCTTCATAGCCCGGCACCAGGCGCTTGTAGGAGTTGGTCAGCGGGTTGGTGAAGGCGTTGATCGCCTTCGCATGCTTGATGATGCCACCGATGTAGAACAGGCAGCTCTCGGACAGGCCGGCATATTCGTTGCCGGCGAAAGTCGGCTTTCCTTCCTTCCAGATCGACTGGTGGACATGCATGCCCGAGCCATTGTCGCCGAACACCGGCTTCGGCATGAAGGTGGCCGTCTTGCCATACGCATTGGCGACCTGGTGCACGACATATTTGTAGATCAGCATCTTGTCGGCGTTGCGGACCAGCGTGTCGAACTTGATGCCGAGCTCGTGCTGTGCGGCGGCCACTTCGTGGTGGTGCTTTTCGACGCGCACGCCCATCTCGGCGAGCACGGTGAGCATTTCCGAGCGCATGTCCTGCGCCGAATCGACCGGCGGCACCGGGAAATAACCGCCCTTGATGCGCGGCCGGTGACCGAGGTTGCCGGTCTCGTAGTCGGTATCGTCATTGGACGGCAGTTCGGTCGAATCCAGCCTGAAGCCGGTGTTGTAGGGATCGGCTTTGTACTTGACGTCGTCGAACACGAAGAACTCGGCTTCAGGACCGACGAAGATCTGGTCGCCGATGCCTTCGGCCTTCATGTAGGCCTCGGCTTTTTTAGCGGTGCCGCGCGGGTCGCGATTGTAGGACTCCCCGGAGATCGGATCGAGGATGTCGCACAGGATGACCATGGTCGACTGCGCGAAGAACGGGTCCATATGCACCGTATCGGAATCCGGCATCAGCACCATGTCGGACTCGTTGATCGCCTTCCAGCCTGCGATCGAGGAACCATCGAACATGACGCCATCGGCAAACATGTCTTCCTCGACCTCGACGACATCCATCGTAACGTGCTGCAGTTTGCCCTTCGGATCGGTGAAGCGCAGATCGACGAACTTAACGTCGTTGTCCTTGATCTGCTTCATGATGTCTTTGGCTGTCGTCATGTCCCTGCTTCCCTATGTGATGACGTTTTGAACATGGCCTTTTAACGGGAAAATTCAGACGGCGTCCATGCCGGTTTCGCCGGTGCGAATGCGCACCACTTCCTCGATATTGGAGACGAAGATCTTACCGTCGCCGATGCGGCCGGTCTGGGCCGCCTTGCGGATGGCTTCGATCGCGGCTTCGACCGCATCGTCGCCGAGCACGACTTCGATTTTCACCTTCGGCAGGAAGTCGACGACATATTCGGCGCCGCGATAAAGCTCGGTATGGCCCTTCTGGCGGCCAAACCCTTTGGCCTCGGTAACGGTGATACCTTGCAGGCCGGCCTCCTGAAGCGCTTCCTTCACTTCGTCTAGCTTGAACGGCTTGATGATCGCTTCGATCTTTTTCATGTAAAAAGTGGCCTCCACTGCCAAAAAAGACGGGTTGTGAGCCCCGCTTGCGCCTCAATCAAGCACGAACTGTGCCAATTGATGGGGCGCCGAACGGCCTCACATGATTTGGATACCATGCCACGCGGGAATGTACATTCGCGTCATTCGCAGCGTTGGATGCGCCATGAATGCCGCGAGCCTACACACCGCCGGTCCTGCCGTCCGCACAAAAATTGGGCAGATCGGGTATTTCATGGGCAGCTGCGCGCCGTCGTCCCGAACGATGTACGCCGCCAAATTGCTTGGGGACCTTCGTTGTTTGCGTCGGATCAAAAACTGGACAATGCTTGGGGAAATGATGTGCATGTCGCCCGCATGAGCAATGAGCTTCTGTCTCCGTCCGACATAGCCGAGGCCGACCGGCTGGCGATTGCCGCTGGTCCATTCGACGGCATCGGCCTGATGCGCAATGCCGGTGCTGCGGTTGCTGCCGTAGTACTCAAGCGCTACCCGAACGCAACGCGCGTCCACGTGCTTTGCGGCCCCGGCAACAATGGCGGCGACGGCTATGTCGTGGCGCGCATCCTTCGGGAGAGCGCCGTCGACGTTTCGGTATGGGCGTCCGGATCGCCTAAAGGAGGCAGCGATGCAGCAGTCGCTGCCTCGGAGTGTCCGGTTGAAGCTCGGCCGCTGTCGGATTTCGTTGCCGAGACGGGCTCGATCGTGGTCGATGCGCTTTACGGGGCGGGGCTGTCCAAGCCGCTATCCGGCGACCCCGCCAAGGCGATCGACAATGTGGCGGAGTTGAATTCGCCGGTCGTCGCGGTCGACCTGCCGTCGGGCGTCTCCGGTGAGAGCGGCAATGTCCTCGGTCAGGCTTTCCACGCCCGAATCACCGTGACCTTTGCGCGAAAAAAGCCAGGCCATCTTTTGTTGCCGGGGCGCGAGCTGTGCGGCGAAATCGTGCTCGCTGATATCGGCATAAGCGACAGTGTTGTTGCGCAGCTTGAACCACGAACATTCGAGAACATTCCGGCGCTCTGGCTTGGCCGCTTTCCGGTTCCGGCCGTCGACGCCCATAAGTATAAACGCGGCCATGTCGGCGTCTTTTCCGGCGGGCCGTCGGCGACGGGTGCTGCGCGGCTGTCGGCGCTTGCCGCGGCCAGGAGCGGGGCAGGGGCCGTCACCTTGCTGTCGCCGGCGAACGCCATCCATGTGAACGCGGCGCATCTGACCTCGATCATGCTGCGCAAGCTAGACACTGTCGCGGATGTGGACGAATTCGTCGGCAGCCGCCGGCCATCGGCCTTCGTGCTCGGCCCGGGATTTGGCATTGGTGAGAAGACGCGCGAATTCGCCCTGGCCGTGCTGAATGGCGCCCATGGGCAGGGCGGCGGGATTGAGGGCTTGGTGCTCGACGCCGACGGCGTCACCTCGTTTCGCGACGCGCCGGATGCCCTGTTCGAAGCCGCCAGCCGGCCGAGCGCGCCGGCTCTGGTGATGACGCCGCATGACGGCGAATTCGCCAGGCTTTTTTCAGATATCGCCGAGGACAAGGACCTGTCCAAACTCGCCAAGGCACGCGCCGCAGCCGAACGGGCCAACGCCACTCTCGTCTACAAGGGTGCCGACACTGTGATTGCGGCCCCCGATGGCCGGGCAGCGATCAACGGCAATGGCGCGCCTTGGCTGGCCACCGCCGGTTCGGGCGACGTGCTGTCGGGTATCATCGCCGCGCTGCTGGCGCAGGGCATGCCGGCCTTTGAAGCGGCCTGTGCGGCAGTCTGGATCCATGCCGAGGCCGGCAGCCGTTTCGGGCCGGGGCTGATCGCCGAGGACCTGCCGCTGGCGCTGGTGCCGGTCCTGCGCGAGCTTATCGAAAGTCGCGGGATAGCTGCCGAATGAACCGCATGTTCACGCTGCTCGTTGCGATCGTCAGCGCCGTATTCATGGCGCAGGCTGCGAACGCCGAAACTCCGCTGACGATCGTCGACGACCCGGCCGTTCTCGCCGCTCTCGACAGCAACGGTTACGGGTTCGCCGGCATTTTAGGCGTCGATGGCAAGGGCGATTTGAAGACGCTTTACGACAAGGCGCCGGCCTATCACGCGATCGTCGAAACGATTGCAAGCGACGTCGCAGCATTGCGGGCCGAGATGAAGGCCGGCGGTCGGCCGCTCTACGAGGTGACCGACGGCAATGTTGGCCGCGTCATGGACATGCGCTGGCTGAGGACCGATGCCGCGCGCTTCCGCCTCGTCGGCGTAGTCAACCGGCTCGACCGGCGCGACTTCGCCGCGCTGCAAGGCGATACGAGTTGCGGCGAAGTGCGCTTCGTCTATCGCTTATCCTATAGTTTCAAGAAAAACGGCAAGGTTCTGGGCTCGCGCCTGCCGTTCAATTTCAGTGCCGTCTACAATGCCGCGCCGGATGCCGATGGCGGTTGTGTCGGCGTCGCCGGGCGCTGGGCACCACAGCTCGACGAGAACGTCGATGCCGGCTGGCTGATCGGTGGGCCGCTGGACAGGGCGGCGCTCACCTTCAAGCAGCTCGAGCTCAATGCGCAAGTGGTGCGCTTCCCCTCCGGCCAGGAGACCGAATTCGGCGGGCAGGCTGCCTATCTCATGCGAATTTTCGGCATCGATGGCGTGGCTGCCAGCGAAAAGCCGCTGGAAAACACGCCCGATGCGGCACGCCTTGCCGAAGACGTCGCGCTGAAAGCAAGACTTGCGGACTATGTCCGCACCAGTGTCGCGGCGGTCGATCTCGGCGTCTACCAAATCCCCGATGAATTCTTGGCAAGGAAGGTCATTTCGTGGTCGACCTTCGGCAGTGCGAGGCAGGCCAACCACCTGTTCACGCCACTGTTCCAGTCCGCGGATTTCGCTGGTGTCGATTTCTCTGCGCTGAAGCTGGTGCGCACGCCGGAGGCACTGGTCGAGCGGCTGGACAACGGCGCCTGCCAGGGCTGCCATCAGGCGGGCTCGACCGCCGGCTTCCATTTCATCGGCCTGGACGACAAGACGACCTCGCCGCTCAACCGCATCGAGGTCGGCATCTCCCCGCATCTCCACGCCGACATCCCGCGCCGCGTCGCCTGGCTGCGCGCGACTGCCGACGGCAAGGAACCGAACCGCTTTCGCCCGTTATCGTTCGCGCCGCCGGCGACCTGGAACGATGCCGGCGAAATCGCCTATTCGCCGGCCGAGATGGCGATGCCGTGCCTGATGCCACAGGATGCGGCCCGCTTCGGCGCAACATGGCAATGCGGCGCCGGCACCGTCTGCACGCAGCTGGCAACCGCGTCCGGCGTACGCACCAAGCTGGCGCAATGCCTGTTGCCCAAGCACAGCGAAGAGATGTTCTCCGGCCATCCGTGCCTGACCGGCTCGATCGCCAGCAACCCGGCACAGCCTTTCAATGACCGCTATACCATCACCGGTCAGTTCGCGGCGTTCGCGCCAAGCATTTCGCGCGCCGCCTACACCTGCCGACCGCCGAAGATCGGTGTGCCGGCGGGTATCGCCTATCGCGGCTGCGACGACCGGGATCGCAGCTTTGCCGCCTTCAAGACGGGCAAGCCGATGCCCAACGAGATCTGCGGGCTCGTCGGCGGCAAGAAATTCGACACCTGCGTGGCGACCAATAATTTCGACCAGTGCCTCGGCGGCGCTGTCAATCGCGGTAATCGTCCCGCCTGTTCGGCCGACCATTTCTGCCGCGAGGATTACATGTGCCAGTCGCTGCCGCCCGATACGCCCGGCCTCGGCAAGGTGAAAGGTATCGGCTTCTGCTCGCCGACCTATTTTATCTTCCAGATGCGCATCGACAATCACGCCACGCCATGGTCGGGCGCCGTCCGCGCGACGATGGGAGCCGGATTCGGCGCGGCGGAAGCGGAATAGCCTGCGCCGACTGGGCATTAGCCGCTATAGTTTCAGGTGGATAGCTATCGATCGAGATAGTCGGCGATCTTCGATGTCCATTCGCCGTCGAAATGCCGGACATGTTCGGCGACGATCTCATCGCTCAGCAGGCTCGACAAGGCGGAAACCAGAACTGGTTCTATCTCTGGAGCCGAGCTAAATCCAAGAGCAGTCAAACGTTCGGACCAGGGCGGATGATCCGCGCTTTCGTTATCTGGCGCGTCCCAGGCCTTTTGCGCATATTCTTGCAGGATGGGAAGCCTCGACAGGTGACTGGCGGCCGCCAGAACTCTTTCAAGTGGTGGACGAGGCGGTACCATGGTGCCAAGCAGTTCACGTTTAAGCGGAATATACACTTGGTCATCGAAGAACGTACTGGCAGCACCGATCAGCAGCAGGGCGCGCGCCGTTTCATGTGCATCGCCGGACATCGCTGCATGACGATCTGCGTCAATTTCCGCCCGCCGCGACAACCGTATTTCTTCGCGCTCCAGCGTGCGCGACAGCGGGCCAAGCATCCAGTAGAACAGGCTGCCTGAAACGGTTTTTCCCGGTGGGGCGAAGTCGAAGATTAGATCGAAGCTCTTTTCGAGTTCGGCCAGGTTGAGCCCGCCATTTGTATCTTTATTTTTCAGATGGGCGTCCTCATGGGCCAAGATCGCCGCAAACCCCTTTTGGTCGGTCGCTGCGAGCAGCGGCAGGCCCACGGTGAGAATTGCCCTGCGACCAAGCAGGCCCAGAAACGGCCGCTCTTCACCGATGCTAGCGTTGAGATCGTCGCTCAGGATGATGCTCGTGCGGCTGGCGCGGTGTTTGCCGGCAATACTCTCCCAGACGGCCCACAATTTCGGGGCTGATTCCCGAGTAATCCCGTCCACCTTGCTGCGTCGAAAACCGGCGAACAATGTCCCGATCAACAGAACGATGGCCAGCATCGCGGCCGGGATCGCAACAACGCCAGTCGCGATGACAGCGAGCGGATAGCAATCGAGGAACCAGAACCACAGGAGTATTGGGCAAAACAGCGGCAGGGCGAAGAGCAGGATGGCAAACCTGCCGAAACGCGCTCCTACATAGAGGACCAGGCGCGACATCAACCCCTCACAGCGGAATATTGTCGTGTTTCTTCCAGGGGTTCTGCATGTCCTTGTTACGCAGCATCCTGAGCGCACGTGCAATGCGCCGGCGGGTCGAATGCGGCATGATCACCTCGTCGACATAGCCGCGCTCGGCGGCAACGAAGGGGGACAGGAAGCGATCCTCGTAAGCTTTTGTATGTGCCGCGATCTTTTCCGCGTCGCCGATGTCCTTGCGGTAGATGATCTCGACCGCGCCCCTGGCGCCCATCACCGCGATCTGCGCCGTCGGCCAGGCATAGTTCATGTCGCCGCGCAGATGCTTCGAGGCCATCACGTCATAGGCGCCGCCATAGGCCTTTCTGGTGATGACGGTGATCTTTGGCACGGTCGCTTCGGCATAGGCGAACAGAAGCTTGGCGCCGTGCTTGATCAACCCACCATATTCCTGCGCGGTGCCGGGCAGGAAGCCCGGCACGTCGACGAAGGTGACGATCGGGATCGAGAAGCAGTCGCAGAATCGCACGAAACGAGCCGCCTTGCGGCTGGCATCCGAATCGAGCACGCCGGCCAGCACCATCGGCTGGTTGGCGACGAAGCCGACGGTGCGGCCCTCGATACGGCCGAAGCCGGTGACGATGTTTTTCGCAAAATTCTGCTGGATCTCGAAGAAGTCACCCTCGTCGGCAACTTTAAGGATCAACTCTTTGATGTCGTAGGGTTTGTTGGCATTGTCGGGGATCAGCCTGTCGAGCGACAGATCGTGATCGGTGACCGACTGGTAGCATTCGATCTCGGGAATTTCCGCCGTGTTGGAAGCGGGCAGCAGATCGACCAGCCGGCGCATCTGCAGCAGCGCCTCGACGTCATTGTCGTAGGCTCCGTCGGCGATCGAGGACTTCGTCGTGTGGATAGAAGCGCCGCCGAGGCTTTCGGCGGTGACCGTCTCGTTGGTGACGGTCTTCACCACATCCGGCCCGGTGACGAACATGTAGGAGGTTTCGCGAACCATGAAGATGAAGTCAGTCATCGCCGGCGAATAGACATCGCCGCCGGCGCAGGGGCCCATGATCAGTGAAATCTGCGGGATGACGCCAGAGGCCAGTACATTGCGCTGGAAGATCTCGGCATAGCCGCCGAGCGCCGCCACGCCTTCCTGGATGCGGGCGCCGCCGGCGTCGTAAAGGCCGATGATCGGCGCGCGATTGCGCAGCGCCATCTCCTGGACCTTGACCACCTTTTCGGCATGCGCCTCGGACAGCGAGCCGCCGAACACGGTGAAATCCTTGGCGAAAAGATAGACCGGGCGACCGTTGACGGTGCCCCAGCCGGTAACGACGCCGTCGCCGGCGATCTTGGTTTTCTCCATGCCGAAATCGGTCGAGCGGTGCTCGACATACATGTCGAACTCCTCGAACGAGCCCTCGTCGAGAAAGACGTCTATGCGTTCGCGGGCGGTCAGCTTGCCCTTCTTGTGCTGGGCGTCGATGCGGGCCTGGCCGCCGCCCATGCGGGCGATCTCGCGGCGGCGCTCGAGTTCCTTCAGCACGTCCTTCATGACCGGTCCCCGAAACGGAAAGCTGCATTGTGGTAATCATGCCCGCGAGAGAGCGCAAGCGCCGCTTCCTCATGGCTTTTGCTGCGCTGCAGCATCGGGCCCCTTGCATTTCGATGGGAACTGGGCCATATGCGGCGGCATAGGCGCTTGGGCCGGGATAATCCGGCCTTCTCGACGAATGAGACTGGTTGCGTCTGTTTTCCCTCTTCCCGACAGATCGGCAAGGTGGCGAAAAAGCCCCGTGGCATGATGCCTGCGGGCACGACAGCGCAGCCGTGCGGACGATAATGTCCGCCCGCCTTGTCGTTTCATGACAATTTTCGACGGCAGGTTGCGCCCTGCCGCCCATTGATGTTTGCGGCCAGGAGCCGCATGAAAGAAGAATATTTTGACCAATGAAAACACTTTGACCGGTAAGGACACTGGGGAACTGAACGGTTTCGCCGCACTTGGAATTACCGGCGCACTGCTCAAGGCCACCAATGCCGCCGGCTTTACCGATCCGAAGCCGATCCAGGCCCAGGCGATCCCGCCGCAGCTCGAAGGCCGCGACATTTTCGGCATCGCCCAGACCGGCTCGGGCAAGACGGCGGCGTTCGCGCTGCCGATCCTGTCGAAGATCATCGCACTTGGCACCAAGCGCCGGCCGAAGACGGCCCGCGCGCTGATCCTGGCGCCGACACGTGAACTCGCGGTGCAGATCGAGGAGATGATCAAGCTGCTCGCCAAGGGCGCGCATGTATCGACCGCGCTCGTGCTGGGCGGCGTCTCGCGCTTCAGCCAGGTGAAGAAGGTTGCGCCCGGCGTCGACATCCTGATCGCAACGCCCGGTCGGCTGACCGACCTTGTGCGTGAAGGCGACCTGATGCTTGCCGACACCAAATGGCTGGTGCTCGACGAAGGCGACCGCATGCTCGACATGGGCTTCATCAACGACGTGAAGCGCATCGCCAAGGCGACGGCGCCGGACCGTCAGACGGTGCTGTTCTCGGCGACTATGCCGGCCGAGATCGCCGAACTGGCGAAAGGCCTGCTGAAGAACCCGATCCGCGTCGAAGTCGCTCCTCACAGCACCGCGGCAGCCGAGATCGTGCAGGGTGTCGTCTTTGCCCGCACCAAGCAGAAGCGCCAGGTGCTGGCCAACATGCTTGCCGATGAGGCGATGAAGTCCGTCATCATCTTCTCGCGCACCAAGCATGGCGCCGACAGGGTGACCAAGGATCTCGAGCGCGACGGCTTCAAGGCCGCCGTCATCCACGGCAACAAGTCGCAGAATGCCCGTCAGAAGGCACTCAACGATTTCCGTGAGGGTTCGGTGCGCATTCTCGTGGCGACCGACATTGCGGCACGCGGCATCGACGTGCCCGGCATCAGCCATGTGGTGAATTTCGACCTGCCGGACGAGGCGGAGAGCTATGTCCACCGCATCGGCCGCACCGGCCGCAACGGCATGGACGGCATCGCCATCACACTCTGCGACCCGTCTGAAAACAGCAAGCTGCGTCAGGTCGAGCGCATCATCCGCACCAAGCTGCCGATCGTTGCCGACCATCTCGGCAGCCCCGATCCGCAGCGCAATCCCGCCGAGAAGAACGAGCGCAGCTTCGAACCGGCCAATGATCGCAACGACCGCAATGGCCGTCGCGACGGCAGGCGGCCCGGCGGCGCAAACAATGGCTTCGGCAAGAAGCGGTTCGGCGACAAGCCGGCCTTTGCGGGCGAGCGCAAGCCGGAAGGCGCCAAGCCCTTCAAGGGCAATAACAAGCGCCGCTTCGGCGGCAAGCGGCCAGCAGCGCGGGCCGCATAATCTGACCGTGTTGCGGTCGGCCAAGCCTGGCTTGGTCACACACGATTGAAGAGGGCGACCGGAGCGATGCTTCGGTCGCCCTCTTGCTTGGGGGCCTTTGGTTCACTTTACCACCGCCTCGATCCACACGACGATCCGCTGCGCGAGGAAAGTCGTGGTCGATGGCGACAGCGCGTCGCCGGCAATGACGTGGTTGTCCGGGTCGCCGGTATCGTCGACCGGCATCAATTCATGTGCGGCGCCCCAGCGACCCGCAAGTACGATCGCTCGCCCATCACCGATCCTACTCGACTGGCGGCTTGCGGTCGAAATTCAGCGGCCGCGCATTCCACCGGGTGACCGTGCTGATCACCCATCGGCAGAACGGCCTCGGCAGCATCCTGAGCAGCTTCAGCGTCCAACTCAGGCGGCGTGGGAAAGTGACTTCGAAGCCGCCGTATTCGATGCCTTGCGCGATGCGGCGCGAGGCCAGATTGACCGGCATCAAGCCCGGCATCGGCAGGAAGTTCTTTTCGGTCAGCCGCGTGTCGACAAAGCCCGGATTAATCACCTGGATGCGGACGTTCATCTTGTCGAAATCGTATTTCAGCGACTCGGCCAGGATATTGACTGCCGCCTTGGTGCCGCCATAGGCGGCGGTGGTGGGCCAGCCGAAATAGGCGGTGACCGAACCGATCAGCACGACATGGCCGCGCGAGCGCACGCGCATGCGTTCGATGACCGGCAGCAGGCCATTGATGATGCCAAAATAATTGACTTCGAAAGACCGACGGAAATTGCGCGCCACAAGATCCTCGCCCGGCGTTGCGATATAGCTTCCAGCGTTGAACACTGCCAACACGATCGGACCGAGATCTTTCTCGATCGCTGCAACCGTCTTCGCCATGCGTTTTTCGTCGGTCACGTCGCAAGGATAGGCTGCGACACGGCCCGCCATCTGCGCCGTTTCGACGATGAGCGTATCGATCGGATGGTCATCTGGCGCAGTCACCGCGACGACATAGCCCCGAGCGGCAAGATCCTTGGCCAGCGAACGGCCGATACCGCTGCTGCCGCCCGTAATCCAGGCGACGCCATGCTTCGGATTGGCCCGATAGAGTGTCATGTTGCGCCCCGCCGGCTCTTCTTAGCCTGTGCTCTACCGGTGAAGAAATCGAATGAAAAGAGTGCTTTTCGGTACATGGTTGAAATGAATACCGGTCGGGCGCTCCTGGCTGCAGGAATTGCAGTGTGCGAAATGCGACTGGACCAGGCAAATTCTTGCCTTGAAACCGAAGCTTCGGGTTTCTAGGGTTTCGCCGCACCCACAAAGGAATCTCCATGCCCCGTTCTGTGATCGACGTGATCGGCAACACGCCCCTGATCCGCCTCAACAAGGCCTCGGAAGCAACCGGCTGCGAGATCCTGGGCAAGGCCGAATTCATGAATCCCGGGCAGTCGGTAAAGGACCGCGCCGGCCTGTTCATCATCCGCGATGCGGAGCAGCGTGGGCTGCTGCGGCCCGGCGGCGTCATCGTCGAGGGGACGGCCGGAAATACCGGCATCGGATTGACACTGGTTGCCAAGGCGCTCGGCTACCGCACGGTGATCGTCATTCCCGACACCCAGAGCCAGGAGAAGAAGGATACAATCAAACTGCTCGGCGCCGAGCTGATCGAAGTGCCCGCCGTGCCTTACAAGAACCCGAACAACTACGTGAAGCTGTCGGGCCGGCTGGCCGAGCAGATGGCGAAGAGCGAGCCGAACGGCGCGATCTGGGCCAACCAGTTCGATAATGTCGCCAACCGTGACGGCCATATCCGCACCACGGCCGAAGAAATCTGGAACCAGACCGACGGCAAGGTGGATGGTTTCGTGTCGGCGGTCGGTTCCGGCGGCACTCTGGCAGGCGTCGGTTTCGGGCTGAAGGCCAAAAACAACCAGGTCAAGATCGCGCTGGCCGATCCGCTGGGGGCAGCGCTCTATTCCTTCTACACCAGCGGCGAGCTGAGATCCGAGGGCAGTTCGATCACCGAAGGCATCGGGCAGGGGCGGATCACCGCCAACCTCCAAGGCTTTACACCCGATTTTGCCTTCCAGATCCCCGACGAGGACGCGCTGCCGATCGTATTCGACCTGATCCAGGAGGAGGGGCTTTGCGTTGGCGGTTCGACGGGCATCAACATTGCCGGCGCCATTCGCCTGGCGCGCGAGCTAGGCCCCGGCCACACCATCGTGACCATGCTTTGCGACTACGGCACGCGCTACCAGTCGAAGCTGTTCAATCCTGAATTCCTGCGCGAAAAGAAGCTGCCGGTGCCGGGGTGGATGGAGCAACAGAGCACGATTTCGGTACCGTTCGAAAGGATTGCGTGATGGCGCACAAGACCGAAGCGCTGTTTCGTGACGACGCCTATCTGGGGACGGCCGACGCCACCGTTGTCGCAGTCAATGATCGCGGCGGCATCATTCTGGACCGGACGGTGTTTTACGCCACATCGGGCGGGCAGCCGGGCGACACCGGCAGCCTCGAACGCGCCGACGGCACCGGCATAGCGATTGCCGCTACGATCACCGGCGAAACCAAGGACGAGATCATCCATGTGCCGGCGCCGGAGCAGGCAGTTCCAAAGGTGGGCGAGCGCATGAGGCTCGCCATCGACTGGCCGCGGCGGCAGTTGTTGATGCGCATGCATTCTGCCTGCCACCTGCTTACCGTCGTCTGTCCGTTCCCGATCACCGGCGCCGCGGTTTCCGAGGACGACAGCCGTATCGATTTCGACATCCCGGACGCCGGCTTTACCAAGGAAGATGTGACGGCCAGACTGATGGAGCTGGTGCGAGCCGACCACCCGATCTTCACCCGGCTCATATCCGACGAGGAACTGGCATCCAATCCGGGCCTGGTGAAATCCAAGAATGTGCGGCCCCCGGCCGGCACGGGAAGGATCCGATTGGTCTGCATCGGCGAGAACGCTTCGATCGACAGCCAGCCTTGCGGCGGCACCCATGTAAAGAGCACCAGCGAAATCGGCGAGATCCATATCGGCAAGATCGAGAAGAAGGGCCGCGAGAACCGGCGCTTCCGCATTCGCTTTGGTCCTATGCCGCCAGCCTGATATAGGGATGCGACGGACGGGACAGGAGAGAAAAGATGGCCGACGACAGTCCTTTCACCATCGATGCCGATTGGTTACAGAAGCGGCTCGGCGAACCCGGCCTGACGATTGTCGACGCGTCCTGGTATCTGCCGGCGCAAAAGCGTGACGCGCGCGCCGAGTACGACGTAGCGCATATTCCAGGTGCCCGCTTCCTCGACCAGGATGCGGTTTCGGACCCCGACGCGGCTCTGCCGCACACGCTGCCGTCGCCGCAGCATTTCGCGCAATATGTCGGCGCGATGGGTATTTCGGCCGATGACACGATTGTTGTCTATGACGGGCCAGGGTTCTTTTCTGCACCGCGCGCCTGGTGGTTGTTTCGCGTCATGGGCGTGTTCCAGGTCTATATACTCGACGGCGGCTTCGATCGTTGGAAAGCCGCCGGACGGCCGGTGACGGCGGAGCCGACGAAGATCGCGCCTTGCGTGTTTTATGCCAACTTCGATGCCGCCCGCGTCGCCAGCCTTGCCGACATGCGCCGGATCGTCGAGACGGGGGAGAGCCAGATCGCCGACGCGCGCTCGCCTGCCCGTTTTGCCGGCACCGAGCCGGAGCCGCGCCCCGGCATCCGCTCCGGCCATATGCCGGGCGCGCACAACGTGCCGTTTTCGGCGCTTTCGGAAAACGGCGAATTGTTGCCGAAGGACAGGCTGCGCAAAGTGATCGAAGGAGCCGGCATCGACCTGTCGAAGCCGGTCGTCACCTCCTGCGGGTCGGGCGTCACCGCGGCAGCCGTCACGCTAGCTTTGGAGACGCTTGGCCATGCCGACAACAGGCTTTATGACGGTTCATGGACCGAATGGGGCGGGCTTTCCGACACGCCTGTCGTGACGGGCAAGGACTGACGGTGATGGAAGACGGATCGCTGGAAGACATCGATGTCACCGTGACGTTTCTCGAAATGCATGTGCCGCCTGCCTATTCGCCGCCGCTGCCGTACAACCGCCAGATCGCGCTGCTCAAGACCAAAGACATTCCCCTGCATTTCTACCGCTATTTGATGGATCGGGTCGGCCGCAAATGGCACTGGGTCAATGTTTTGAGGCTGAGCGACGAGGAGCTTGCGGCGGGCATCCACCGCGAGGACCGCGACATCAGGGTGCTTTATCTGGATGGTGCGCCGGCCGGCTTCTTCGACCTCAAGCCGCATTTGCCGGAGGAAGTGGAACTCGCTTATTTCGGAATGATGGAGCACGCGACCGGGCAAGGCATCGGCCGCTGGTTCCTCGGTGCGGCAATCGCCGCAGCCTGGTCGCACGGGCCAAAGCGGGTGACGGTGCAGACCTGCACCCTCGATCACCCAGCAGCACTGCCGCTGTATCAAAAACTCGGCTTTACGCCAGTGGCGCAAAAAAAGGAGGTCGTACATCCGATGTCTTTTGCCGAGCGCGCGGCCAGCGTCATGCGGCCCTGATTTTCAGGCCCGTTCATCCGAGCTTCAGCTTGTCTTTGCAATGTCCCAGAGTCTCTGGATCAACACTCAAAGGCGAGCCCGACTTGAATGAGCTTGGCTCTTTCCATATCGCTATCGTCTAAAAATCGATGGGTGATGGAGGATCGCACGATGGCAATACGCGTGGTAATGGCCGGCGCGACCGGCTGGGTCGGCAAAGCGCTGGTTCCGGCGATCGGGGCGCAAGGCGACATGGCGCTGGCCGGGGCTGTATCACGCAGCGGCGCGGGGCAGGATTCCGGTCTGCTGGTTGGTATGCCGGCTAATGGTATTGCCGTTTCGGCCTCGCTGGCCGAGGCGCTGGAGGCGCCGTCGGACGTGCTGGTCGACTTCACCAAGCCGCATGTCGTGAAAGACCATGTGCTGCTCGCCATCGACAACGGACGGCACACGGTGATCGGCACGTCGGGACTGGGAGCTGCCGACTATGCCGAGATCGACGCCGCGGCGCGGGCCAATGGCGTCGGCGTTGTTGCCGCTGGCAACTTTTCCATCACCGCCACGCTGATGAAGCGGTTTGCACTTATGGCGGCAAAATACGTGCCGGATGTCGAGGTCATCGATTATGCTAGTGCAAAGAAGCCCGACGCGCCCTCCGGAACCGCACGAGAGCTTGCTGAAGCGCTGGCCGACATCCGCAAGGCCTCAACGGCAAAGCCGGTCTCCGAGGTCTCCGGCGTGCCGGCCACACGCGGTGGTGCGGTCGGCGCAGGCGAGGGGGTGCAAGTGCACGCGCTTCGCCTGCCGTCCTACATCCTGTCCTGCGAGGCGCTGTTCGGTCTGCCAGACGAGCGGCTGACCATACGCCACGACGCCGGCTCGTCCGCGGCGCCTTACGTGGCGGGCACGCTGCTCGCCATCAGACGGGTACAGCAGATCAAAGGTCTGGTTCGTGGTCTCGACGCGCTGATGGATTGATCCATTTCGGCAGGAATCGGGTGGGAAGCTCTGTCTTGCGAGCATAATTTCCGGTCGACGACACCGGAGATTTTGCCATGACGCTAAAATTCAAAGCCTTGCCAACCAATGCTGTCCGGGCACTTCAGCGCGGCGGGCCGGATGCTTATGGCTTGAAGCCAGAGCGGCAAATTTCGGATGGCGACGGCGTGCCTTGCCGTCATTGCTTGAAAAATATTGCTGTGGGAGAAGCCTATCTTGTTTTGGCCTATCGGCCTTTTCCGGAGCTGCAGCCTTATGCCGAAACGGGGCCGATCTTTCTGCATGCGAAAGAATGCGAACGCGCCGCCGAGGGGAAAATGCTTCCCGAAATGCTCGAAAGCAGCGATTACATTGTGCGTGGTTATGGCAAGGACGACCGCATCGTTTACGGCAGCGGCGGCGTCATTCCGACCGACGCAATTGCCGCACGGGCAGAGACGTTGTTCGAACGCGACGACATCGCTTACGTCCACATCCGCTCGGCGCGCAACAATTGCTATCAGTGCCGGATCGACCGCGCGTAACCGGACAGGCTGCACCGGCTTGGGGCTGTCGTACTCCCGTCGCATACAAGCGGTAGAAACACACTGTCGATCGATTTGCCGACCGCGGATGAACCGGCGGGAATTTTCGACAACCGAGGAAGCGGGGCTTTGGCTCCGCTTTTTTGTTGTCCGGTTATTCCGCGCGCCCGACACTTTTCAGTTTTTCGACATAAGAAAAAACCCGTCGGACGAATCCGACGGGCACTGGAGAGGCAGATTCGGACAGCTCAGGCGGCGAGAACGGCCTTCGGCTCGACCAGGTCGTAACCGAGCGCTTCGGCCACTGCGCGATTCGTGATCTTGCCCTTGTGGACGTTCAGCCCGTTGCGCAGATGGTGGTCGTCTACCAGCGCCTTGAGGCCCTTGTCGGCGAGCTGCAGGCCATAATGCAGCGTCGCATTATTGAGCGCGTGGGCCGAGGTGACCGGCACCGCACCCGGCATGTTGGCGACGCAATAGTGGATGACGCCATCGACCTCATAGGTCGGCTCGGCATGGGTGGTGGCGTGCGAGGTCTCGAAGCAGCCGCCCTGGTCGATGGCGACGTCGACCAGCACGGCGCCTTTCTTCATGCCCGACAGCATTTCGCGCGTCACCAGCTTTGGCGCTGCTGCCCCCGGGATCAGCACGGCGCCGACGACGATGTCAGCCGAAAAACATTCTTCCTCCAGCGCCTCGACGGTCGAGTAGCGGGTGTGGACGCGGCCGCCAAAGATGTCGTCGAGCTGACGCAGGCGCGGGATCGAGCGGTCAATGATGGTGACGTCGGCGCCAAGGCCGGCGGCCATCCGTGCAGCATGCAGGCCGACGACGCCGCCGCCGAGCACAGTGACCTTGCCGGGGAGCACGCCGGGCACGCCGCCAAGTAGCACGCCGCGGCCACCATTGGCCTTTTGCAGCGCCATTGCCCCCGCCTGGATCGACAGGCGGCCGGCGACTTCCGACATCGGTGCTAGCAGCGGCAGGCCGCCGCGCTCGTCGGTGACGGTCTCGTAAGCTATTGCGGTCACGCCGGAGGCCAGCAGACCCTTGGTCTGCTCCGGATCCGGAGCAAGATGCAGATAGGTATAGAGGATCTGGCCGTCGCGGAGCTGAACCCATTCGTTGGGCTGCGGCTCCTTGACCTTCACGATCATGTCAGACTTGGCAAAAACGTCGGCGGCCGTTTTGGCAATCGTGGCGCCGGCGGCGCGATACGCGTTGTCATCGGCGCCGATGCCGGCGCCGGCGCCGGTCTCGATCAGCACTTCATGGCCATGCGCGACATATTCACGGACCGAACCCGGTGTCAGGCCGACGCGGTATTCATGGTTCTTGATTTCCCGGGGGCAACCGACGCGCATCTTTTTCTCCTGATCCGGCCCTTTTAGGACCTGTTCCCTGTCTAGAGATAGTGAACCACGAATCGTTCGGTAAGTGTTTGCGAATGCGCTTGCCAGAGAGGCCACTGTTCGATAATCGTTGCGCAAAACATTAGAATTCTCGCAGGAACCCGCAAAAATGCCGCTCGACAGGATTGATATCGCCATTCTCGAGACGTTGCAGAAAGACGGGCGGATACCCAACGCAGCGCTCGCCGAGAAGGTTGGCCTGTCGCAGTCGGCCTGTTCGCGGCGGCTGGACAATCTGGAGAAGTCCGGAACCATCCGCGGCTATCACGCACGGCTGTCCAACGCTGCACTTGGGCACCAGATGACGGCGATCGTGCATATATCGCTGTCCGGGCAATTCGAGAAGACGTTGTCGGATTTCGAGGCAGCGATAAAGCGCTGCCCGAACGTCCTGTCCTGCCATTTGATGTCGGGCGAATATGACTACATCCTGCGCATCGCAGCAAAGGATCTCGTCGACTACGAACGCATCCACAAGGAGTGGCTGTCGGCAATGCCGCATGTGACGAAGATCAATTCGTCTTTTGCCTTGCGCGAAATCGTCGATCGCACGGCCGTGGGAATGAAACCTGAACTCGCCTAGGCCCCGAACTCGCCTAGGTGTTGACTGCCTCGGTCACCACACGGTCCATCGGAATGTCGTGCGGCTGCGGGTAGATGGTGACGATGCGCTGCAGTTCGTAGCCGACGCCGATGACCAGCGGTTTGAAGGGCATCGCGGCAAGCGTGCGATCGAAGAAGCCGCCGCCATAACCCAGGCGAAACTGCCCGGGATCGATGCCGACGATCGGCGAAATGACGATGTCGGGCAACACCGGATCACCCTCGGCCGGTATCGGGATATTCCAGACGCCCTTCTCCAGCCGGTCTCCGTGGGCATAGGCGCGAAAGACAAGCGGCCGGTCTTTCTCGACGACGACGGGCATCGCCGTGCGCCCGCCCCGCGCGTTAACGGTTTCCATCCACGGGCGCAGGTCCGGCTCGCCGCGAAACGGCCAATAGAGGCTGACCATGCGGCCGGCGATGTCGCCGATCACCGCGTCGAGCCCTTCGGCAATGCGCTGCGACATGGCTGTGCGCGTGTCGGCCGAAACGGCAAGGCGGGATACGATCAACCGCTCGCGCTCGGCCTTGCGCCAGCGCCTTACGTCGGTCCAGTCGGATAGCGGCGCTTGGAACTCCGGATCGAGCTCGTGCATAAAACAAGGCGGCGAGGCGTACTGCGCTGGGTCTTCATCTTCATTCCTAGCCATGCTTCACCTGCAATGTACTATTCCAACCAAGTCGTATCTGGGACGTAAGCTATATCCGGGAATGAGTCTGCAGCATGCGTATTCACGACATCAAGAGACGAGTCCCAGGCAGTTGCAGCGCAGGCATTGCTGCACTGCACAACGATACTTACATCAGCCTTGGCGAGAGGGATGAGTGAGATGAACATAGCCAACCATCACGTCGTCGTCGTAGGCGCCGGTTTCGGCGGCCTCGAATTCACCCGCGCACTTGCCGGCGCGCCGGTGCGCATCACCATGATCGACAGGCGCAATCATCACCTTTTTCAGCCGCTGCTCTACCAGGTGGCGACGACGGCCCTGGCCACCTCCGAAGTGGCTTGGCCGATCCGCCATCTCCTGCGCAGGCGCAAGGACGTGACGACGCTGCTTGCCACCGTGACTGGCATCGACCGCACCGGCAAGCGGGTGCTGCTGCAGGACGGCGGCACGGTCGCCTACGACACGCTGGTGCTGGCCACCGGTGCGCGGCACGCCTATTTCGGCCATGACGAATGGGAGCCGTTCGCGCCGGGCCTGAAGACACTGGAGGACGCCACCACCATTCGACGGCGTATTCTTTTGGCTTTCGAGCAGGCCGAGCGGGAAACCGATCCCGCCAAGCGCCAGGCACTGCTGACGCTGGCGATCGTCGGCGGCGGGCCGACCGGCGTGGAATTGGCCGGCACCATTGCCGAACTGGCGCATGACACGCTGCGCGGCGAGTTCCGCAACATCGACACGCGGCAGACGCGTGTGGCGCTGATTGAGGCCGGCGACCGCGTTCTTGCCAATTTCGCGCCGGAACTCTCCGATTATGCAATGAAGGCGCTCGAACGGCTCGGCGTGACCGTCGAACTCGGCCGGGCGGTTACGCGCTGCGATGCCGAGGGTGTCGTCTTCGGCGACAGGCATTTGCCGGCTAGGACAATCCTGTGGGCGGCGGGCGTCGCCGCTTCGCCGGCCGCCGAATGGCTCGGCGCGGCAGCGGACCGCGCGGGCAGGGTGCTTGTCGAGCCCGACCTCACTGTACCGGGAAACCCGGAGATTTTCGTCATCGGTGACGTAGCGCACGTCCTGCGACCGGATGGCCGGCTGGTGCCGGGCGTCGCGCCCGCCGCCAAGCAGCAGGGACGGCACGTCGCCACGGCGATCAAGGCAAGGCTTGCCGGTGACGCGACACCGCGTCCTTTCAGCTACAGGCATGACGGCGATTTGGCGACGATCGGCAAGCGCGCGGCGGCCATCGATTTCGGCTGGATCAAGCTTACCGGCCGGCTTGCCTGGTGGCTATGGGGCTTGGCGCATATTTACTTCCTGATCGGCTTTCGTAACCGGCTTGCGGTTTCCCTGAGTTGGCTATGGATCTACTTCACCGGTCAGCGCAGCGCGCGGCTGATCACCCAGGGCGACGACGATAAGGGCTGATTGTTCGCTGCCGGACATTCATCGGCGCGTCACCTCCTCTTGATGGAATCGGCTTCTGGACTCGGCTGGATTTCGGCGCGAAGCTTTGCTTCGGGCAGGACTTGTCACGTCGTGGAAGGAAGAGAGAACGAATGTCCCAATTGCGCCACCTCGTCTCACGCCGCGATTTCCTCGCCGGCGTTGCCGCCAGCGGAGCGCTGATCATGCTGCACCCGTTCTCCGCCCGGGCTCAAGCCAATCAGGCGCATCTGAGGATTATGGAGACGACCGACATCCACGTGAATGTGCTGCCTTACGACTACTACGCCGACAAAGCTAACGACACGATGGGGCTGTCGCGAACGGCATCGTTGATTGAAGCCGTGCGCAAGGAAGCAACCAACGCGATGCTGATCGATAATGGCGACCTTCTGCAAGGCAACCCGATGGGCGACTACATCGCCTACGAGAGGGGGATGAAGGATGGCGATCTGCATCCGGTCATGAAGGGCATGAACCTGCTCGGCTACGAATGCTCGACGCTCGGCAACCACGAGTTCAACTATGGCCTGTCGTTCATGGACAAGGTGCTGGCCGGTGCCAATTTCCCGTTTGTCTGCGCGAACCTGATCCGCGGCACGGAGCTCGCCGCGAACCCGCGCGACGACAAGCTTTATCTCAAGCCTTACGTCATCCTCGACAGGAACATCAAAGACGGGTCGGGCGCCGAGCAACCGATCAGGATCGGCATCATCGGCTTCGTGCCGCCGCAGATCATGGTCTGGGACCTGAAAAATCTCGAGGGCAGCGTCAAGACGCGCGACATCGTCGAGGCGGCCAAGGCGTGGGTGCCGCAAATGAAGGAAGAAGGCGCCGACATCGTCATTGCGCTCTCCCATTCCGGCATCGATGTGAAGCAAAGCGACATGATGGAGAATGCCTCCTTCTTCGTTGCCGGTGTCGAAGGTATCGATGCGGTGTTCACCGGCCACCAGCATCTGGTCTTCCCCGGCAAGAAGGACTTTCAGTCGCTGGACGCCGTCGATACGGCGAAAGGCACGTTGCAAGGCAAGCCCGCCGTCATGGCCGGCTTCTGGGGCTCGCACATGGGGCTGATCGATCTGTTGCTGGAGCGCGACGGATCGACGTGGAAAATCGTTTCGACGACCTCTGAGGCCAGGCCGATCTTTGAGCGGGTCGACAAGACGAACAAGCCGACCGTCGCGGACGACCAGCGCATCGTCGACGCGCTCAAACAGGACCACGAGGCGACGCTTGCCTATGTGCGCCGGCCGGTCGGCAAAACCTCGGCGCCGCTCTATTCCTATTTTGCGCTGGTCGCCGACGATCCATCGGTGCAGATCGTCAGCCAGGCGCAGACCTGGTACTTGAAGGACATCCTGAAGAACACAGAGTGGAAGGATATGCCGCTGTTGTCGGCGGCGGCACCGTTCAAGGCGGGCGGGCGCAACGGCGCCGACTATTACACCGACGTACCGGTGGGCGATATCGCCATCAAGAACGTCGCCGACCTCTACCTCTATCCAAACACGGTGCGCGCCGTCGAAATCACCGGGGCAGAGGTGAAGGAATGGCTGGAAATGTCGGCCGGCATCTTCAACCGGATCGAACCGGGCAAAGCCGACCAGGCGCTCATCAACACCGACTTCCCGTCTTATAATTTCGACGTGATCGACGGCGTCACCTACCGGATCGACCTGTCGCAGCCACCGAAATATGATTCGAAGGGCGGGCTGGTGAATGCTGGCTCGACCCGCATCATTGACTTGATGTTCGACGCCAAACCAATTGGTCCCAAGCGGAAATTCGTCGTCGCCACCAACAACTACCGAGCCGGCGGCGGCGGCAATTTCCCGGAGATCAATGCCTCGAAGATCATCTACGAAGCGCCCGACACCAACCGCGACGTGATCGTGCGCTATATCGTCAGCGAAGGCACCATCAACCTGTCGGCGGATGCCAACTGGTCGTTTGCGCCACTACCGGGAACCAGCGTCGTGTTCGAGACCGGCGCCAAGGCGAGAGAGTTTATTGCGCAAGTGAAGTCGCTGACGATCGAGCCGGCGGGCGAGGGCGAAGCGGGGTTTTCCAAGTACCGCATCACGCTTTGAGGCAAGGATTTGAGCGTCGGCTCGAAACTGTCTCAGCGTTAAGATACTGTCCCGATACGGCCAATCCGTTTGAGACAGGGGGCCTCTTCAAGCAAGTGGTGCGAAACGCCGCTTGACGGCGGCATGACCAGATCCAGCGTGTCCGTCGAAATCCCACCGGAATAATCGTGTGGCAGTTGGTCGATCGAGGCGGGAAGCGGTCGTCGAAGCCGAGCGGGGTTATCTTTCCAAGGCGCCCTGCAGCGGTAGCGCCATTCTGGCCAGCAAGCATCGCAGCGGACAGACCAAAGGCCGTTAAAATTCGGGGAGGGTCCCAGCAGGGCCGGAATCACTATGGTTGCAAGCATCCATATGCGCTAGTTTTAGCCATGCGTTATGTCATCATCATCACGACCGTCACCTTTTTCCTGATCTGGGACGGCATTTACAACCAAGGCCGCTACCTCGACAGGATCATCAGGGAGGTGACCCGCGTCGTGCACTATGTAACCAGCATGGTGTAGTTTCTCTTTTTCGCCACGGTTCGCCGACGCGACATCCTGCCGATTGACGGCACGCTCCCGCTGACACAAAAGAACGCCGGTCCAACGGTCCAGGAGGCTGGGTTGATCCGGCATATCGTTTTCTTCAGCGCACGGCGTAAAGTGGACGTCGAGGCAGTGCGTACGGGTCTGCTGGCGCTCGGCAAGATACCCCACTCGCGCCATTTCGAGGTGATGCTCAACACCAAGGTCGACCCGCTCTCGGATGAAATCGATGTGGTCGTCTATGCCGAGTTCGAGGGCGAGGCAGCGCTCGCCGCCTACAAGGCGCATCCGCTCTATGCAGAGACCACCAGCCGGGTCAAACCTCTGCGCGAATTGCGTTATTCGGCCGACATCGTTGCAAGTTGACGAGCCGCCGTCCCCTACGCGCTGATGTGGTCTTTCCGCTGAGGCGTCGGCCAAGCCCTTGAACCATTTTCAGGAATGAGGCACATCGCGCGGGACATGACAGAGAACACCCCCGCAAGCCCTCATCCGCTCGATCACCTGGTGCTGCCGACCGCGAGCCTCGATGTTGCGCGGGCGCGCTTGACCTTGCTCGGCTTTACCGTTGCGCCGACAGGTATCCACCCTTTCGGAACCGAAAACTGCTGTGTCTTCCTCACCGACGGCACCTATCTCGAGCCGCTCGCGGTCGCTGACCGGCAGGCCGCGGCAACGGCGATCGCGAACCGCAATGTCTTTGTCGTGCGTGATCGCACGTATCGCGAAGAAAACGGCGATGAAGGATTTTCTGCCGTGGCGCTGGGCACCGAAAGCGCCGCCGCGGACCACGCGCGCTTCATCGAAGCCGGTCTGTCGGCGGGAGACGCGCTAAGCTTTTCGCGCGCCTTCACCGATGCGACGGGAAAGAGCGACACCGCATCGTTCAAACTGGCCTTCGCGGCTACAGGCAAGCCAACGGACGCTTTTCTCTTCGCCTGCGGGCGGATCAATGCGCCGAACGTCGACCGCACTGCGTTGCAGGCCCACGCTAATGGCGCAACCGGCATTGTCGAAATCGTGGCAGTCAGTGGCGAACCCTTCGAACAAGGCCGTTTGATTTCGATCGCAGCCGGAATCGAGGCGCAGGGCGGCGGCACTGTCTATGAGCTGCCGAATGCCGTCGTGACCGTTCTGGATCCTGCAGCCTATTCGGCACGCTTCGGCATTCCTGCCGGCGCGCCATCTGAACTCCGCTTTGCTGGGATCGTCTTTTCGATTAGGCACGGCGACGCCGTCGCCAAGTTGCTTGCAGCCAGTTCCGTCGAGCACCACATGCGCGGCGGTGATATCATCGTGCCGCCGGCGCCAGGGCAGGGCGCAGCCTTCATCTTCCGGGAGATCGCATGAACAAGCTCAATCCACTGATGCCAAACTCCTCCGTTGCGGTCGGCAAGGTCATTTTCGGCAACAGCGCGCCCCTATCGCTGATCGCCGGTCCATGCCAGCTGGAATCGCGGCAGCACGCTTTCGACATGGCTGGTGCGCTAAAGGAATTGACTGAAAGGCTCGGCATCGGACTCGTCTACAAGACCAGCTACGACAAGGCCAATCGCACCTCGCTCGGCGGCACGCGCGGTGCCGGACTTGAAGCGGCAATGCCGATCTTCGACGATTTGCGCAACAATTTTTCGCTGCCGATCCTGACCGACGTCCACACTGAGGAACAATGCGCGATCGTCGCGCCGCATGTCGACATTCTGCAGATTCCTGCCTTCCTCAGCCGGCAGACCGATTTGCTGATTGCTGCGGCAAGAACCGGCAAGGTGGTCAATGTGAAGAAGGGGCAATTCCTCGCGCCGTGGGACATGAAGAACGTCGTCGCCAAAATCATCGGCTCCGGCAACGCCAATGTCTTGGTCACCGAGCGCGGCGCATCCTTTGGTTACAACACCCTGGTGTCCGACATGCGGGCGCTGCCGATCATGGCCGAGATCGGCGCGCCAGTGATTTTCGATGCCACCCATTCCGTGCAGCAGCCGGGTGGGCAGGGCGGTTCGTCCGGAGGCGACCGGCGCTTTGTCGAGACGCTGGCGCGCGCGGCCGTCGCGGTTGGCGTCGCCGGCGTCTTCATCGAGACGCACCAGGACCCCGACAACGCGCCTTCCGACGGTCCCAACATGGTGCCGCTAAAGGATCTTCCCGCATTGCTTGAACGGCTGATGGCGTTCGATCGCATTGCCAAAAGCGTGGGTTGAACCAGCAGTTGCGCCACAGCAGCGCGGCCAAGAAAACTTTGAAGAATTTCGAACCCGCCTGGAACCTTAGCCCGCGGCCCTCATTGTCAAAATCTAATGTCAACGACGACGAGGAGCACACCATGACGACCCAGACGGGACACACCGAAGCCATCGCCGCTTCGCGGGTTATCGGCACATCGGTCTACAATACGGAAGGCACTCATATCGGCGACATCGAGGATGTCATGCTCGACAAACTGTCGAACGGAATCATGTTTGCCGTGATCGGTTTTGGCGGATTTCTCGGCATCGGCGAGAAATACCACGCCATTCCGTGGGCGAGCCTTGACTATGATGAGAACAAGGGCGGCTATGTCGTGCCGTTCACCAAAGACCAGCTGATGGCCGCTCCTTCCTATTCGATCAACGAGCTGACCGGCGCCGACGGCGAGGCCGCGCGTGACGCCTCATACAACTACTACAAGGTCGAGCCTTACTGGCACTGACCTTACTGGCACTGACTAAGTCTCCTGGAATCAAAAAGGCCCCCGGGAAATCGGGGGCCTTCGATGTGGCGGGATGCTACTGCGCAATCTGCAGGGCCGGCAAAGGCGACGATCCCTGCGGGGGTTGCTGATTGTCGCACGACGTCAGGAACGCAGCCGCGATCAGGAACAAACTCACAATACCGCTCAACTGGGACATGGCGAAACTCCTCCTGTTTCGCCCCGCGCGACAACAGCCATAAACCAGAAACCGGCATGCCGCGTATGACAAATGATGACAGCGCTTCGTGCTTCGTGAATCCGTAGCGCACGGGCAATATTTGCAAGTGCCCCGATTGCGTTTTGCGGCGCTTTGGCTAAGAGGTGCGCGACGCTTCAATCGATCAATCGGGGACATCGCAATGACGGCCATCATCGACATTGTCGGGCGTGAAATCCTGGACAGCCGCGGAAATCCGACCGTCGAGGTCGACATCGTGCTCGAAGACGGCTCGATGGGTCGCGCCGCGGTGCCGTCCGGCGCCTCGACCGGCGCGCATGAGGCGGTCGAACTGCGCGATGGCGGCCCCCGCTATCTCGGCAAGGGCGTGCTCACGGCGGTCGAGGCGGTGAACGGCGAGCTGTTCGAGGCGATCGGCGGCATGGAGGCAGAGAATCAGATCCATATCGACCAGACCATGATCGAGCTCGATGGTACGCCCAACAAGAGCCGGCTCGGCGCCAATGCCATCCTCGGCGTGTCGCTGGCTGTGGCCAAGGCCGCGGCCGAAGCGGCCGACCTGCCGCTCTATCGTTATGTCGGCGGCACCAAGGCCCATGTGCTGCCGGTGCCTATGATGAACATCATCAATGGCGGCGCGCATGCCGACAACCCGATCGATTTCCAGGAATTCATGATCCTGCCGATCGGCGCGCCGACGCTACGCGACGGCGTGCGCTGGGGCTCGGAGATCTTTCATACGCTGCGAAAGAAGCTGAAGGACGCCGGCCATAACACCAATGTCGGCGACGAGGGCGGCTTTGCCCCCAACCTGAAGAGCGCGCCGGCCGCGCTCGACTTCATCATGGAATCGATCGAGCAGGCTGGCTTCAAGCCCGGCGAGGAGGTTGCGCTAGGCCTCGACTGCGCGGCGACCGAATTCTTCAAGGATGGCAACTACGTCTATGAAGGCGAGAGGAAAACCCGCGACCCGAAGGCGCAGGCCAAATATCTAGCCAAACTCGCTGCCGACTACCCGATCATCACCATTGAGGACGGCCTGGCCGAGGATGACTGGGACGGTTGGAAAATACTGACTGATCTCATCGGCAAGCAAACGCAGCTGGTTGGCGACGATCTGTTCGTCACCAACACGGCGCGGCTGCGCGACGGCATCCGCATGGGTGTCGCCAATTCGATCCTGGTCAAGGTCAACCAGATCGGCTCGCTTACCGAAACGCTCGACGCCGTCGAGACCGCGCACAAGGCCGGCTATACCGCGGTGATGTCGCACCGCTCGGGCGAGACCGAGGATTCGACCATCGCCGACCTCGCCGTTGCCACCAATTGCGGGCAGATCAAGACGGGCTCGCTGTCGCGCTCGGATCGCATGGCCAAGTACAACCAGCTCATCCGCATTGAGGAGGAGCTCGGCAAGCAGGCGCGATACGCCGGCAAGTCGATCGTGAAAAGCTGATTTCGAGAGAAAATCCGTGGCGGCGAGGGCGGGGACATTCCCGCCCTTTTTTGCTTCCAGCCTCTGATTCCAACAGGCTGTAACCGTCCATTAAGCACAATCGGGCGACAAAGGCGGCGTAGAGGATTCGGACCATGTGGACACGCCAGCACAAGCAAAGAAACACCGGCCGGCTGATCATCCCCTCGCTCTGCGTGGTGTTCCTGACTTATTTCGGTTTCCATGCCTATCATGGCGAGTTCGGCATCTATTCCAAGTATCAGCTCGAAGCTGAGACTGCCGAATTGCAGGGCAGGCTCGATGCCGTCAGGGCGCGCCGGATCGATCTCGAGCGCCGCGTTCAGCTGATGCATGAGGGCACGCTGGAGAAGGACATGCTGGACGAGCAGGCGCGCAAGGCGCTTAATCTGTCTCACGCCGACGAGATCACCATCATGCTGCCGGTCGCAAGATAACCTGATCTCAGTTAATCAGCGATATTTGCAATGATTTTAATTGCTTAGATGCATGACAGCCATGCGTTTTCGGCATGGCGAAAGCCTTCCCTGCATGTTAGCCTGCCTCAAATCGGTGGGAGAACTGATCTCCCTCGCTGTCCGCCAAGAGACGCCAACAGGGAGTGATGCATGGCCACCGCCACCAGAAAAGCGCCTGCCAAATCCAAATCAGACGGCAAGATGCCGGGCCTTTCCACCCCGAAGCCTGTTGAATTCACCAAGGACCAGGAGCTTGCCGCCTACCGGCACATGCTGCTCATCCGCCGCTTCGAGGAAAAGGCCGGCCAGCTTTACGGCATGGGCTTCATCGGCGGTTTCTGCCACCTCTACATCGGCCAGGAAGCGGTCGTTACCGGCATGAAGATGGCGCTGATCGACGGCGACCAGATGATCACCGCCTATCGCGACCATGGTCATATGCTGGCCATGGAGTTGTCACCGCGCGGCGTCATGGCCGAACTGACCGGGCGCCGTAGCGGCCTGTCGAGAGGCAAGGGCGGCTCCATGCACATGTTCTCCAAGGAGAAGCATTTTTACGGCGGCCACGGCATCGTCGGCGCGCAAGTGTCGCTCGGCACCGGCATTGCCTTCGCCAACCGCTATCGCGGCAACAACAATGTGACGCTGACCTATTTCGGCGACGGCGCGGCGAACCAGGGCCAGGTCTACGAAAGCTTCAACATGGCCTCGCTGTGGAAGCTTCCGGTGATCTACATCATCGAGAACAACCGCTACGCCATGGGCACCTCGGTCTCGCGCTCGTCGGCCGAGACGGATTTCTCGCACCGCGGCGCGTCCTTCAAGATTCCAGGCATCCAGGTCGACGGCATGGATGTGCGCGCTGTAAAGGCAGCCGGCGACCTCGCCGCCGAATGGTGCCGCGCCGGCAACGGGCCGCTCATTCTCGAAATGCAGACCTATCGTTACCGCGGCCATTCGATGTCGGATCCGGCAAAATACCGCTCCAAGGAAGAAGTGCAGAAAATGCGCTCCGAACGTGACCCGATCGAGCAGGTCAAAGCGCGGCTGCTCGACAAGAAATGGGCAAGCGAGGACGAGCTCAAGGCCATCGACAAGGAAGTCCGCGACGTTGTCGCCGATGCCGCAGAATTTGCCCAGAACGACGCGGAGCCGGATCCGTCCGAGCTCTGGACCGACATCGTACTTTAACGAGAGGGCAAGGACATGCCGATCGAAATTCTCATGCCCGCCCTCTCGCCGACCATGGAAGAGGGTAATGTTTCCAAGTGGTTGAAGAAAGAGGGCGACAAGGTCGCGGCGGGTGACGCCATTGCCGAGATAGAGACGGACAAGGCAACGATGGAAGTCGAAGCCGTGGACGACGGCACGCTTGCCAAGATCGTGGTTCCTGCCGGCACCGAAGGTGTCAAAGTCAACACGCTGATCGCTGTGCTGGCCGTCGATGGCGAAGACATCGACGAGGCAGGCGAAGGTATCGGCGAGGAGGCTATTGAGGCGCAAGCGGAAGCGCCCGCGGCCGCTCCGGCCCCCGCGGCTGCTGCGGCCAAGAGCGAAGCGGCAGCACCTGTTGCCGCTGCGCCCAGGTTGGAAATTGCCGCCGATCCGGACATCCCGGCCGGCACCGAAATGGTCTCGACCACAGTGCGTGAAGCCTTGCGCGACGCAATGGCGGAGGAAATGCGCCGCGACGGCGACGTCTTCGTCATGGGCGAGGAAGTCGCCGAGTACCAGGGCGCCTACAAGATCACACAAGGCCTGTTGCAGGAATTCGGTCCGAGACGCGTGGTCGACACGCCGATCACCGAGCACGGCTTTGCCGGCGTTGGTGTTGGCGCGGCGATGGCCGGCCTGAAGCCGATCGTCGAATTCATGACCTTCAACTTCGCCATGCAGGCGATCGACCAGATCATCAATTCAGCCGCCAAGACGCTCTATATGTCCGGCGGCCAGATGGGCGCCCCGATCGTCTTTCGCGGCCCGAACGGCGCTGCTGCCCGCGTCGCCGCGCAGCATTCGCAGTGCTATGCCGCCTGGTACAGCCATATTCCCGGCTTGAAGGTGGTGATGCCTTATACCGCCGCCGACGCCAAGGGTCTGCTCAAGGCGGCGATCCGCGATCCGAACCCGGTCATCTTCCTCGAAAACGAAATCCTTTACGGCCACTCCTTCGACGTGCCGAAGATGGACGATTTCGTGTTGCCGATCGGCAAGGCGCGCATTCACAAATCCGGCAAGGACGTGACCATCGTCTCGTTCGGCATCGGCATGACCTACGCGCTAAAGGCGGAGGCGGAGTTGCGCGGCATGGGCATCGATGCCGAGATCATCGACTTGCGCACCATCCGCCCGCTCGACTTCGACACCATCATCGCCTCGGTCAAAAAGACCAATCGCCTCGTGGTGGTCGAGGAAGGCTTT
Source organism: Mesorhizobium sp. M0500 (assembly GCF_040321165.1). Classification (NCBI taxonomy): domain Bacteria; kingdom Pseudomonadati; phylum Pseudomonadota; class Alphaproteobacteria; order Hyphomicrobiales; family Phyllobacteriaceae; genus Mesorhizobium; species Mesorhizobium sp. M0500. The sequence goes on along the minus strand of NZ_JAMYRB010000009.1, from coordinate 155,424 downwards.
CCGCAGAACTCGGTCGGCGACCATATCGCCAATCAGGTCTCGCAGCGCGCCTTCGATTTCCTCGATGCACCGGTCATTACAATTGCCGGCAAGGACGTGCCGATGCCCTATGCGGCGAACCTCGAAAAGCTGGCGCTGCCCAATGTCGGCGAGGTCGTCGAGGCGGTCAAAGCCGTCACGTATCGCTGAGCAGGGCGGGAGGACAAAATGCCGATCAACATCACCATGCCGGCGCTGTCGCCCACAATGGAAGAGGGCAATCTTTCCAAGTGGCTGGTCAAGGAAGGCGATAAAGTTTCGCCCGGCGACGTGATTGCCGAGATCGAGACCGACAAGGCGACGATGGAAGTCGAAGCCGTCGACGAGGGCACGGTCGCCAAGCTGGTGGTTCCGGCCGGCACAGAAGGCGTCAAGGTCAATGCGCTGATCGCGGTGCTGGCTGCCGAGGGCGAGGATGCTGCTTCTGCCGCCAAAAGCGGTGATGGCGCTGCGCCGGCCAAGGCTGAGGCTCCGAAAGCGGAAGCCCCCAAAGCTGAAACATCAAAGCCCGAAGCGTCGAAGCAGGAGCCTGCCGCACCTGCGCCTAAGGCGGAAGCGGTGCCGGTCGCCAACGGCCACGCAAGCGGTGAGCGCATCTTCGCCTCGCCGCTGGCCCGGCGCATTGCCAGGGAAGCCGGCGTCGATGTCGCGGCGCTGACAGGCTCCGGCCCCCGCGGCCGCGTAGTAAAGGCCGATGTCGATGCCGCAATTTCCAGTGGCGGCGCCAAGGCAGCGCCAGCAGCAAAAGCAGCGCCTGCCGGCGCTACGGCACCTGCGGCCGCAGCACCCAAGGCGATGTCGGATGAGCAGGTGCTCAAACTGTTTGCGGAAGGCTCCTACGAGCTGATCCCGCACGACAATATGCGCAAGACCATTGCGAGGCGGCTGGTCGAAGCCAAGACCACCATCCCGCATTTCTATCTGACGCTCGACTGCGAGCTCGACGCACTTCTGGCCCTGCGCACGCAAATCAATGCGGCCGCGCCGGTGAAGAAGACCGAGAAGGGCGAAACGCCGGCCTACAAGCTGTCGGTCAACGACATGGTCATCAAGGCTCTTGCCATGGCGCTGATGGCGGTTCCGGATGCCAATGCGTCGTGGACAGAAAACGCCATGATCAAGCACAAGCACGCCGATGTCGGCGTTGCCGTATCGATCCCCGGCGGCCTGATCACCCCGATCATCCGGCGTGCTGACGAAAAGACGATGTCCGTCATCTCCAACGAGATGAAGGATCTTGCCGGCCGCGCCCGCAGCCGCAAGCTGAAGCCGGAAGAATATCAGGGCGGCAGCACGGCGGTGTCCAATCTCGGCATGTTCGGCATCAAGGATTTTTCTGCCGTCATCAACCCGCCGCATGCGACGATCCTGGCGGTCGGCGCCGGCGAGCAACGCGCGGTGGTCAAGAACGGCGAGATCAAGATCGCCACGATCATGTCGGTGACGTTGTCGACCGATCACCGCGCCGTCGACGGTGCGCTCGGCGCCGAGCTGCTCGTCGCCTTCAAACGCATGGTCGAAAACCCGATGGGCATGCTGGTTTAAGAGAGGGGAACAGGGCGGTGCGGAAATTCTTCACCAGCCTTTTTGCCTTCTTTCTTTCCGGTTTGGCGGGCGGATTGGTGGCGCAGTGGCTCGCCGTCGCCACCAATGCCGACGTAGAGTACATCCTTGTATTCATGATCTCGGCTCTCGTCACCGTCCTCGCGACGCTCGCATTCTTCATCGCACAATTCATGTCGGACCCACGACGGGCAACAAAGCTGACCGCGACCATAGGGGTAGCGTTTTTTGTGCTCGTTGGAGTTTTCCTGATCGGCTGGACTTTCTCCCAGCCCCCAGGCAAGAGCCAGTGGTCGGGCGATCTTCCCATAGTCGCCGGTCTCGTCCTGCCAGGCATCGCTACGGTGCTGGTCCAGTGGCTTTTCGTGCGCTGGCGATTGGCGCGCTCGCAACCAGGTTTCGGCGGGGCAGGCACATGAAGACGGTCCTCTGCTACGGCGATTCGCTTACCTGGGGCTATGACGCGGCAGGCCTTGGCCGGCATCCGCTGGAAGATCGCTGGCCGAGCGTGCTGCAGGCGGCATTGGGCAGCGGCGTCGAGGTCATCGCCGAAGGCCTGAATGGCCGAACCACCGCCTTCGACGATCACTTGGCTGGGGCGGACCGCAATGGCGCAAGGCTGTTGCCAACAATCCTGACGACGCACGCACCGATCGACTTGATCGTCATCATGCTCGGCGCCAACGATATGAAGCCGTGGATTCATGGTAATCCGGTCGCGGCCAAGCAAGGCATGCAACGCCTGATCGATATCGTGCGCGGTCACGATTACCCGTTCGATTGGCCGGCGCCGCAGATCCTGATCGTCGCGCCGCCCGTAGTCAGCCGCACGGAAAACGCCGAGTTCAAGGAAATGTTCGCCGGCGGCGATGACGCGTCAAAGCGGCTGGCGCCGCAATATTCCGCCCTTTCCGACGAGGCCGGCTGCGGCTTCTTCGATGCCGGCACGGTGGCCAAAACCACGCCGCTCGACGGCGTCCACCTGGACGCGGAAAACACGCGGAACGTCGGGCAAGCGCTGGCGCCGCTCGTGCGCCTCATGTTGGAATTGTGAAGGAGAAAGCCGTGGCTGAGAACTACGACGTCATCATCATCGGCTCCGGCCCCGGCGGCTATGTCACTGCAGTGCGTTCGGCCCAGCTTGGCTTCAAGACGGCGATCGTCGAGCGCGAGCACTTGGGCGGCATCTGCCTCAACTGGGGCTGCATTCCGACCAAAGCGCTGCTGCGCTCCGCCGAGATCATGCACTATTCGGATCATCTGAAGGACTACGGCCTGAAGATCGATGGCAAGGTCGGGGTCGACACAGCCGCCGTCGTCGATCGCTCGCGAAAGGTCTCGCTGCGGCTCAACGGCGGCGTCGGCTTCCTGATGAAGAAGAACAAGGTCGACGTCATCTGGGGCGAAGCCAAGCTGACCAAACCTGGCGAGATCGTCGTGTCGAAATCGTCGAAGAAGCCAATGGAGCCGCAGCCGCCGGCGCCCAAGGGCGTCAAGGGCGAGGGCACCTATAGCGCCAAGCACATCATCCTGGCGACCGGCGCCAGGCCGCGCGCGCTGCCTGGCATCGAGCCTGACGGCAAGTTGATCTGGACCTATTTCGAGGCGATGGTGCCGAAAGAGATGCCGAAATCGCTGCTGGTGATGGGCTCGGGCGCCATCGGCATCGAGTTCGCCTCGTTCTACCGCACCATGGGCGCCGAGGTGACGGTGGTCGAACTGCTGCCGGCCGTGATGCCGGTCGAGGACGCCGAGGTCTCGAAATTCGCGCAGAAGCAGTTCGAGAAGCAGGGCATGAAGATCATCCTAGAAGCCAAGGTGACCAAGGTCGAGAAGGGCACTAACTCGGTCACCGCGCATGTCGAGATGAAGGACGGCAAGGTCGAGAAGATCACCGCCGATCGCATGATCTCGGCCGTCGGCGTACAAGGCAATATCGAGAACCTCGGCCTCGAGACGCTGGGCGTGAAGACGGACCGCGGTTGCGTCGTCGTCGACGGCTACGGCAAGACCAATGTGCCGGGCGTCTACGCCATCGGCGACGTTGCCGGACCGCCGATGCTCGCCCACAAGGCCGAGCATGAGGGCGTGGTCTGTGTGGAAAAGATCGCCAATTTCCCCGGCGTGCATGCCATCGACAAGCTGAAGATCCCGGGCTGCACCTATTGCAATCCGCAAGTCGCCTCGGTCGGACTGACGGAAGCCAAAGCGAAAGCCGACGGAAAGGACATCCGCGTCGGCCGCTTTCAGTTCGCGGCAAACGGCAAGGCGATTGCGCTCGGCGAGGACCAAGGCTTCGTCAAGACCATTTTCGACAAGAAGACCGGCCAGTTGCTGGGTGCCCACATGGTCGGCGCAGAAGTAACCGAACTGATCCAGGGCTTCGTCGTGGCGATGAATCTGGAGACCACCGAGGAGGAGCTGATGCACACGATCTTCCCGCACCCGACGCTGTCGGAGATGATGAAGGAGAGTGTGCTCGACGCCTATGGCCGCGCACTGAATGCATGATAAATTAGTTGGGCGAGTCTCACACGGAAGACACAAAGGAACTCGACGGCAGAGCAATTCGTTTCGCAGGCATCATCCATCATACAAGGAGAGGGCATATGGAAATGAACGGCGTGGGCTGGGTTGCAGCCATCATCATCGGAGGCCTGGCGGGATGGCTCGCCGAGATTGTCATGAAGAGCAATACCGGCATCCTCATGAACATCGTTCTCGGCATTGTCGGCGCAATCGTGTTGAACGCCATCTTGCAGGCCCTGAACATCGGCATCTTCGGCGTCGGCTGGATAGCCTATCTGATCACCGGCTTCATCGGCGCCTGCATTCTGATTGCGGTCGGACGACTGGTGCGCCGCTAACCTCTGTCGGCACTTGCTATGCGAAAAAGGCCACCGCGGCATGCGTGATCGCGGCCTTTTTCTTTTCGCCGAAAAGTCCTAGATGACGTGGGTAGAGCGAGCGCTGGACAAGCGCTTGCCAATGAGCCGGGTTTCACATGGTCACCGTCCTCGACACGATTGCCAATGCGCCGCGCCTGCGGCATCCCGAAAAGGCGCACAAGCCGGATCAGGACGTACTGCGCAAGCCTGACTGGATCCGCGTCAAGGCGCCGATGTCGAAAGGCTATGCCGAGACGCGCGAAATCGTGAAGTCTCACAAACTGGTGACGGTTTGCGAAGAGGCGGGCTGCCCCAATATCGGCGAGTGCTGGGAGAAGAAGCACGCCACCTTCATGATCATGGGCGAGATCTGCACGCGGGCCTGCGCCTTTTGCAATGTCGCCACCGGCATCCCGACCGCACTCGATCCCGACGAGCCGGCGCGTGTCGCGCATGCGGTCAAGCAAATGGGCTTGAGCCATGTCGTCATCACCTCCGTCGATCGCGACGATCTCGCCGATGGCGGGGCCCAGCATTTTGCCGATGTCATCCGTGCGATCAGGGCAGCAACCCCGTCGACGACGATCGAAATCCTGACGCCCGATTTCCTGCGCAAGGACGGTGCACTGGAGATCGTCGTGGCGGCCAAGCCGGACGTTTTCAACCATAATCTCGAGACCGTTCCGTCGAACTATCTGACTGTTCGGCCGGGTGCGCGCTATTTCCACTCGATCAGGCTCTTGCAGCGGGTCAAGGAACTCGACCCCTCGATCTTCACCAAGTCCGGCATCATGGTCGGCCTTGGCGAGGAGCGGAACGAAATCCTGCAGCTGATGGACGATTTGCGTTCGGCCAATGTCGACTTCATGACCATCGGCCAATATCTGCAGCCGTCGAAGAAGCACCATCCGGTGATCCGCTTCGTCACGCCGGAGGAATTCAAGTCCTTTGAGACGATCGGCAGGACCAAGGGCTTCCTGCTGGTAGCGTCGAGCCCGCTGACGCGCTCGTCGCACCATGCCGGGGACGACTTTGCCAGGTTGCGCGCGGCGCGCGAAGCGTTTCTCAGGAAGTCCGCCTAACACACTGGTTTCATGCCACAATTCGAAGCCCATCGCCGCGTCGCGCATACGCCGGAACAGATGTTCGCTCTGGTTGCCGATATCGAATCCTATCCGCAATTCCTGCCGCTTTGCGAGGCACTTACGGTTCGTTCGCGCAAGGAACGCAACGGACGCACCCTGCTCATCGCGGACATGAGCATCGGCTACAAGGCGATCCGCGAGACTTTCACCACGCAGGTGCTGCTGAAGCCTGACGAGAACGCCATCGACGTCAAATATATCGACGGCCCGTTCAAATATCTCAGCAATGTCTGGCGCTTCGACCCGGCGGACGGCGGCGGTTGCAACGTCTGTTTCTTTATCGATTATGAGTTCAAGAGCCGCATTCTGGGTGCGCTCATGGGAACCATGTTCGACCGCGCCTTCCGCATGTTCTCCGAGGCGTTCGAGAAACGTGCCGAAATCATCTACGGCGCGCCATCGACAGCCTGATCCGCGGCGAGCGCGCGCAGACCCAGTTCAAGCGCATGTCGGACCGTCTCCCGGCGAATGAAATCACGGCCCTTGTCGGCGAACAGCTGGCATTCGCTGACCACCGGCCGGCCAGCCACGGCAACGCCGAACCAGACCAGGCCGACAGGTTTCTCCGCCGAGCCGCCGCCCGGACCGGCGATGCCAGTCACCGCCAGCGCGAGACCGGCCGGCGAATGCGCCAAGGCCCCGGCCGCCATCTCCACCGCAGTCTCGCGCGAGACCGCGCCGTGCGCTTCGAGCGTAGCGGCCGAGACGCCGAGCATCTCGGTCTTGGCCTGGTTGGAATAGGTGATGAAGCCGCGATCGACCACCGCGGAAGAGCCGGCGATGTCGGTCAGCGCGGCGATGATCATGCCGCCGGTGCAGCTCTCCGCCGTCGCCAGCATGATGCCGCGCTGCTGGCAGGCCTGAAGCAGGGCATCTGCGAGATCGCTATTGCTCACTCGGGGACATCCCCTGGAAATACAACGCTGGCGGTCGCGATGGCCGCTATGCCTTCCTCACGGCCGACGAAGCCGAGCTTCTCATTGGTTGTCGCCTTGATCGAGATGCGGTCGCGCGAAATTCGCAGCATTGCAGAAAGCGTTTCGGTCATGGCCTCGCGATGCGGGCCAACGCGCGGCGCCTCGCAGATCAGGGTGATGTCGGCGTTGGCGATGCGCCCGCCGCCCTCGCGCACCAGCTTCACCGCGTGTTCGACGAAGATGCGTGAAGCGGCCCCTTTCCACTGCGGGTCGGAGGGCGGGAAATGCGTGCCGATGTCACCGGCGCCGCAGGTGGCCAGCAGGGCGTCGGTCAAGGCATGGAGACCGACATCGGCATCCGAATGGCCGGATAACTTCCTGTCGTGTGGAATGGCGACGCCGCACAGGGTGACATGGTCGCCGGGCTCGAACGCATGGACGTCATAGCCATTGCCGGTTCGGATGTCGGGAAAACGTGGGGCGCTGGAAAGCCGCTGATCCGCCATTGCAATATCCCGTGCCCAGGTCAGTTTGACATTGTCCGGCGAGCCGGGAACGATCTTCACCGGAATATGCGCCCATTCGGCGATTGCCGCATCGTCGGTAAAATCCGCCTTGCCCAGATGATGAGCCTTTTCGTGCGCGGCCAGGATCGGCCAGAACGGAAAGCCTTGCGGTGTTTGTGCGGCATGGAGCCCGGCCCTGGACACTGTTTCGCCGATCATGCCTTCGGCCGTTTCGCGCTTCAGCGTATCGGCAACGGGCAAAGCAGGCAGCGCTCCCTGGCGCTCTTCAATGGCGGCGATCGTACGGTCTATCAGTTCCGCATCGACAAACGGCCGAGCCGCATCATGGATCAGGACCCGGCCCGGCGCATGGCTTCTCAACGCCAGCAGTCCAAGCCGGACGGACTCCTGGCGTGACGTACCGCCGATCACCGCGACGACACGGTCGGCGTTCGCGCCGGCGGCGCGGCGGAAAAGCGCGTCGTCTTCGGCATGTATAGCAACGACGACAGCTCCAATTTTCGGATGCGTCAGAAAGGCGTCGAGCGTGCGTGCGATAACGGCGCCGCCGCCAATCTGCTGGTACTGCTTCGGCCCCTTGGCCTGTCCGGCGCGCGCGCCGCGGCCGGCGGCAACGATGACCACCGCGACCTTGTCGTCCGCAGCTTGCTTTTCGTTGACATCTCTCATGCCGAGACGCTTAGCGCATGATCCCGAAAAGTGGTATCGCTTTCGGAAGACCCAGGATTGATGCGGTGCGGCGATCCGTATTTTCCCAAATGCGCCTTAATATCACGACATTGCGCGTTGCACATTGCCATCATTCTGGCTAGAGAATGTGCAGCAACCGAAGGTGCTTGGTTTTTGTGCATGCCTGATGTGACCAAATTGGCTTCGCCGCTGGATGTGGGTGGCGTGAGAATCCGCAACCGCGTGTTTCTCGCGCCGATGTCGGGCATTACCGACGAACCGTTCCGGCAGCGCGCCCATGCGCATGGCGCCGGGCTGGTTGTTTCGGAAATGGTGGCGAGCGGGGAGCTTGCAAAGGGCAGGGCTGGCTCGGGCCTGCGCATCCGTCATTCCGGGCTGCCTGTCCACATGGTCCAGCTTGCCGGCCGTGAGGCGGGGCACATGGCCGAGGGCGCGCGAATCGCAGCCGGCGAAGGCGCCGACATCATCGACATCAACATGGGCTGTCCGGCCAAGAAGGTGACGGGCGGCTATGCCGGTTCGGCACTGATGCGAGACCTCGACCACGCGCTGTCGCTGATCGAAGCGGTAGTCGGCGCGGTCGACGTGCCGGTCACGGTCAAGATGCGGCTCGGCTGGGACGAAGGCGCGCTCAACGCGCCGATGCTGGCGCGACGCGCCGAGCAGGCCGGGGTGAAGATGGTGACGGTACACGGCCGCACGCGTTGCCAGTTCTATCAGGGTAAGGCCGACTGGCGTGCCATCGCACGCGTCAAGCAGGCCGTCTCGATCCCGGTCGTTGCCAATGGCGATGTCGGCTCGCCGGCGGAGGCAGCGTCGATCCTCGACCAGTCCGGCGCCGACGCGGTGATGATCGGCCGCGCGCACTATGGCGCGCCTTGGACGGCCGGCAGCATTGTAGCGGCCGCGCTGGCCGAGCGGGTAGCCGGCATGCCGGCCAGCCCGCAAGCGCTGGGCGACTACGTCATTGGCCATTACGAAGACATGCTGACGCTCTATGGCGTGGAAAGCGGATTGCGCCAGGCGCGCAAGCATCTCGGCTGGTATCTCGACCGCCACGCCGCGACAAGCGACGACCGGCGCAAGGCCATACTCACGTCCTTCGAGCCTGGGCGTGTCGTTGCCTTGCTGCGCGACATGTTCTCAAGCGCTCCCGAGGCGGCAAACCTGCGGAGTGCGGCATGAACGCCACCGTCACACAGAGCACGGATATGGCGGACGCCGCGCATATTGTGCTCAACACCATTCGCCGGCCGGTGATCATGGTCGATCCGCAAGGTTTCATCACCTTCGCCAATGCCGATGCCGAGGATTTTTTCCGGTCGAGCGCCACGATGCTCGCCCGCAACACGCTGCACAAGCTCATTCCTTTCGGCAGCCCGCTGCTGACGCTTGTCGACCAGGTGCGCGAGCGCCGGGCGCCAGTCAACGAATACCGGGTGGACGTGTCGTCGCCGCGGCTCGGCATCGAGAAGGTGGTCGATCTCTACGTCGCGCCTGTGACGGAATTTCCAGGCTCCGTCGTGGTAATGTTCCAGGAACGCTCAATGGCCGACAAGATCGACCGGCAGATGACGCATCGCGGTGCGGCGCGCTCGGTCACCGGCCTTGCCGCGATGCTTGCCCATGAGATCAAGAACCCGCTGTCGGGCATTCGTGGTGCCGCGCAGCTGCTTGAACTGTCGGCGTCCGACGAGGATCGCGCACTGACCAGGCTGATCACCGACGAGACCGACCGCATTGTCTCGCTGGTCGACCGCATGGAGGTGTTTTCGGACGAGCGGCCGATCGACCGCTACCCTGTCAACATCCATGTCGTGCTCGACCATGTCAAGGCAATCGCCAAGAACGGTTTTGCCAAGCGGATCAAGATATTGGAGGATTATGATCCATCGTTGCCTCCGGTTTTTGCCAATCGCGACCAGCTCATCCAGGTGTTTCTCAATCTGGTAAAAAATGCCGCCGAGGCGATCGGCAGTGATCCGCAGGGCGAGATCATGCTGTCGACCGCCTTCCGCCCAGGCATCCGTGTTTCCGTGCCCGGAACGCAGGACCGCGTGTCGCTGCCATTGGAATTCTGCGTGCGTGACAACGGTTCGGGTGTTTCCGAGGATATCCTGCCGATCCTGTTCGATCCCTTCATCACCACTAAGCCGAACGGCTCCGGTCTCGGTCTGGCGCTGGTCGCAAAGATCGTCGGCGAGCATGGCGGCATCATTGAATGCGAATCGACCCCGCGCGGCACCACTTTCCGCATCCTGATGCCGGCGTGGAAAGAAACCCAGTTTGGCACCGACGACGACGGTGAAGGAGACCGCAAATGACCGTTCGCGGCAATATTCTCGTCGCCGACGACGATGCGGCCATCCGCACAGTCCTCAACCAGGCGCTTTCGCGCGTCGGCCACGACGTGCGTGTCACCTCCAACGCTTCGACGCTGTGGCGCTGGGTTGCGGCGGGCGAGGGCGATCTGGTTATCACCGACGTTGTCATGCCTGACGAGAACGCCTTCGACATGCTGCCGCGCATCAAGAAGGCGCGACCGGAACTGCCGGTCATCGTCATGAGTGCGCAGAACACGTTCATGACCGCGATCCGGGCCTCCGAAACCGGAGCCTATGAATATCTGCCGAAACCGTTCGACCTGACGGAGTTGCTCAACATCGTCAACCGCGCGCTTTCCGAACCGCGGCGGCCCAAGATCGATACGCGTGCCGACGAGCCGCCTGAAACGATGCCGCTGGTCGGCCGCTCGGCGGCCATGCAGGACATCTACCGCATGCTGGCGCGCATGATGCAGACCGACCTGACGGTCATGATCAGCGGAGAGTCGGGTACCGGCAAAGAGCTGGTGGCGCGCGCGCTGCATGAATACGGCCGCCGCCGAGGCGGTCCCTTCGTCGCCATCAACATGGCGGCGATCCCGCGCGACCTGATCGAATCGGAGTTGTTCGGGCACGAGAAGGGCGCCTTTACCGGCGCGCAGAACCGCTCCACCGGCCGTTTCGAGCAGGCCGAAGGCGGCACGCTCTTCCTCGACGAGATCGGCGACATGCCGATGGAAGCGCAGACGCGGCTGCTGCGTGTGTTGCAGCAGGGCGAATACACCACGGTCGGCGGCCGCACGCCGATCAAGACCGACGTGCGCATCGTCGCTGCCACCAACAAGGACCTGCGCACACTGATCAATCAGGGGCTTTTCCGCGAGGACCTGTTCTACCGCTTGAACGTTGTGCCGCTCAGGCTGCCGGCGCTGCGCGAGCGGTCGGAGGACATTCCGGACCTCGTCCGCCACTTCTTCAAGCTCGGCGCCAGTGAAGGCTTGCAGACCAAGCGCATTTCCACCGGCGGCATCGAGCTGATGAAGCGCTACCCATGGCCCGGTAATGTGCGCGAACTCGAAAACCTCATCCGCAGGCTGGCCGCACTGTATTCGCAGGACGAGATTTCCGCCGAGATCATCGAGGCGGAGTTGAAGACCGGCGAAAGGCCGGTCGTTCCAGGTGGCGGCAACCTCATTCCCGATGACCTTTCCATCGGCCAGGCGGTGGAGCATTTCCTGCAACGCTATTTTGCCTCGTTTGCCGGCGACTTGCCCCCGGCCGGGCTCTATCAGCGAATCCTCTCCGAGGTCGAATACCCGCTGGTCCTCGCCTCGATGACCGCAACGCGCGGTAACCAGATCAAGGCTGCGGAATTGCTGGGGCTCAACCGCAACACGCTGCGCAAAAAGATTCGCGAACTCGGCGTCAACGTCTACAAATCGTCCAGGCAGGTCTAGACGAATCCCTTTACGAGCGCTTTCCAGGGGATCGATTGCCGAAAGATTTCCGTCTCGGCCACACTTGTTGCATAATCGCCACAATGCGTTGCATACATCCGACGCAATCAATGGCTCTAGACGGCGACATGGCCCTGCACGCACCGACACTGAGCAAATCGCTTTTCAGCAATACGGGCGCGCGAGACGGTCGCCGGCTGCTTGCGCTGCCGGGCGTGATCGCCGTTGCCGGTGCGCTGGTGACGGCGGCGATCTCCTTCGCCATTCTGGTCGGCGCGACGCCGATCACGCCCGACGCGAGGACGACGCTGGCGCTGATTGCGCTTAATGCGGCGTTCGTCCTGTTTCTGATCTTGCTGGTCGGCCGCGAGGTGCATCGCATCCTGATGGCACGACGGCATGGCAAGGCTGCGTCGCGCCTGCATGTGCGCATAGTGGCGATGTTTGCGCTAGTCGCCGCCATCCCCGCGATCATGGTGGCGATCATCGCGTCGATCACGCTCGACATCGGCCTCGACCGCTGGTTCGAGATCCGCACCAAGACGATCGTCAATTCGTCGTTGTCGATCGCTGACGCCTATGTGCAGGAAAACGCGCGAAATCTTCAGGGCACGACGTTGTCGATGGCTTACGACCTCGACGCTTCGCGCACGCTTTACGGCCTCGATCGTACCGGTTTTCTCGACCTCATGAACAAGGAGGCGGTGGGACGCTCGCTGGCGCACGCAGCACTCATCAAGCCCGATGGTTCCTTCGTTATGAGCGCCAAGACCGACGCGGACTTTGCCATGCCGGAGCCGCCTGAGGGCGCCGTGGCAAGCGCTGCCGACGGCAAGCCGGTGCTGATAGAACCGCGCACCCGCAACATCATGGGTGCCATCGTCAAGCTGCGCGAGATCGACGGCCTCTATCTCTACACCATCCGCCTCGTCGATCCCGAGGTGATCAAGGCGCGGCAGATCGTCAAATCCAACACCGCCGAATATCGCGGTCTCGAAGACAATCGCCGCACCTCGCAAGTGGCTTTCGCGCTTCCCTATCTGTCGCTGACGCTGATCATCATCCTGTCCGCCATCTGGACCGGCATTGCGGTGGCCGACCGCCTGGTGCGGCCGATTCGTCAGCTCATCGGCGCGGCCGATGAGGTCGCTACCGGCAATCTCGACGTAGCCGTGCCTGTCCGCCCCTCCGACGGTGACGTCGCCTCGCTCGGCGACACCTTCAACAAGATGCTGATGGAACTGAAATCGCAGCGCAACGAGATCCTGTCGGCCAAGGATTTGATCGACGAGCGGCGGCGCTTTTCGGAGGCGGTGCTTGCCGGCGTCACCGCCGGGGTCATCGGCGTCGATCCATATGGCATCGTCACCATCGTCAACCGTTCGGCCGAAACGATGCTGGCCATATCCGCCACGGCAGCGCTTGGGCAGAACCTTTCGGCCGTGCTGCCGCATGTCGGCCGCGTCTTCGAGATCGGCCGCAAGTCGGGCAAGCCGGTCTATCGCGAACAGGTCACCTTCTATCGTGCCGGCACTGAACGGACCTTCAACGTACAGATCACGATAGAAGCCGGCGACGACGGTTCGGAGGATAAATCCTACGTCGTTACAGTCGATGACATTACCGATCTGGTCCAGGCACAGCGTTCCTCCGCATGGGCCGACGTGGCGCGACGCATCGCCCACGAGATCAAGAATCCACTGACGCCGATCCAGCTTTCGGCCGAGCGTATCAAGCGCCGTTATGGCAAAGTCATCACCGAGGACCGTGAGGTTTTCGATCAATGCACCGACACCATCATCCGGCAAGTGGAGGACATCGGCCGCATGGTCGACGAGTTCTCGGCGTTCGCCCGCATGCCGAAACCGGAAATGAAGGCCATCGATCTGCGCGATTCGTTGCGCGAAGCCTCGTTCCTGGTCGAAGTGAGCCGGGCCGACATCACCTTCGAGCGCGTCTTCGGCAATGAGCCGCTCAAAGGCACGTTCGACAGCCGGCTGATGGCGCAGGCTTTCGGCAACGTCATCAAGAATGCTGCCGAAGCCATCGACGGACTTGATGCAGAGGATCGTCCGCACGGCATAATCCGGATTCAAGCCGGGCGTCAGAATGGCGCGATTCGAATCGACGTCATCGACAACGGCAGGGGCTTGCCGCGCGAAAACCGGCAGCGCTTGCTCGAGCCTTACATGACGACACGCGAGAAAGGCACCGGGCTTGGCCTCGCTATCGTCAAGAAGATCGTGGAGGACCATGGCGGGCGACTCGAATTGCACGATGCACCAGCGGACTTCCACGATGGGCGGGGTGCAATGATCAGCATCATCCTGCCGGTTGCCGCCACCGTTCCGGTACGCGGCGAGGGCAAGACGGAACACGAAAAAGAAACTGAAAAGGTCGGTAATGGCGTCTGATATTCTCATCGTCGATGACGAGGAAGACATCCGCGAACTCGTCGCCGGTATCCTGAGCGACGAAGGTCACGAAACACGCACGGCGTTTGACGCCGACAGCGCGCTTGCGGCGGTTGCCGACCGGGCACCCAGGCTGATTTTCCTCGACATCTGGCTGCAGGGCTCGCGGCTCGATGGCCTTGTCTTGCTTGACGAGATCAAGACGATGCACCCGAACCTGCCGGTGGTGATGATCTCGGGCCACGGCAATATCGAAACGGCAGTCTCGGCCATCCGCCGCGGCGCCTATGATTTCATCGAAAAGCCATTCAAGGCCGACAGGCTGATCCTCATTGCCGAACGGGCGCTCGAAACCTCCAAATTGAGACGCGAGGTTTCGGATCTCAAGCTGCGCAGCGGCGAGACTTTCGACCTCATCGGCATGTCATCGGCAATGAGCCAATTGCGCCAGACCATCGAGCGCGTCGCGCCGACCAACAGCCGCGTCATGATCATTGGCCCCTCCGGCTCGGGCAAAGAACTGGCCGCGCGCGCCATCCACGCGCTCTCAGCGCGCAAGAGTGCACCGTTTGTGACGCTGAGCGCCGCCAACATCACCCCAGAGCGTATGGAGATCGAGCTGTTCGGCACCGAATCGAACGGCGTCGAACGCAAGGTCGGTGCGCTGGAGGAGGCCCATCGCGGCATTCTCTACATCGATGAAGTGGCCGACATGCCGCGCGAGACGCAAAACAAGATCCTGCGCGTGCTGGTCGAACAGCAGTTCGAGCGGGTAGGGGGCACCAAGCGGGTCAAGGTCGACGTGCGCATCGTCTCGTCGACCTCGCAGAACCTGGAAGCCATGATCGCCGACGGCCGTTTCCGTGAGGACCTTTATCATCGCCTGGCCGTGGTTCCGGTCATGGTGCCGGGACTGGCCGAGCGTCGCGAGGACATTCCTTATCTGGTCGACAATTTCATGAAGCAGATCGCTCGCCAGGCCGGCATCAAGCCGCGCCGCATCGGCGACGACGCGCTGGCGGTGCTGCAGGCGCATAACTGGCCGGGCAACGTTCGCCAGTTGCGCAACAATGTCGAGCGGCTGATGATCCTGGCGCGCGGCGACGATGTCGATGCGCCGATCACCGCCGATCTCCTGCCTGCCGAGATCGGCGACGTCATGCCGCGCACTCCAAACAAATCCGATCAGCACATAATGGCGCTGCCGCTGCGGGAAGCGCGCGAACAATTCGAGAAGGACTATCTGATCGCCCAGATCAACCGTTTTGGCGGCAATATCTCGAAGACGGCAGAGTTTATCGGCATGGAACGCTCTGCATTGCACCGCAAGCTGAAGTCGCTGGGCGTCTGACAGCCAAACCAGTCGTGGCCCACCCAATTATCGGTTACGGCGGTCTTGGAATCGCATAGGAAAGCTGGACTTCTTTCAGGGATTAGCCATGCCGCGCATTGCGTATGTGAACGGGCGCTACGTCGCTCACGCCGAAGCTTCCGTGCATATCGAGGACCGTGGCTATCAATTCGCCGACGGCGTCTACGAGGTCTGCGAGGTGGCACGAGGCTTCATCGTCGACATGCCGCGCCATCTCGCCCGATTGAACCGCTCACTTGCCGAACTCTCGATCGATTGGCCGATCACGCGCGGCGTGCTGCCGCTCGTCATGCGCGAGGTGGTGCGCCGCAACCATGTCGTCGACGGCCTGGTCTATGTCCAAGTGACACGCGGCGTCGCCAGCCGCGAGTTTTTCTTCCCGCCGGCGGAGACCAAGCCGTCGCTGGTGGTGACTGCCAAAAAAGCCGATCCTGCAGCTGCCGCGAAGCGGGCCGAGAGCGGGATCCGGGTTATCACGGTGCCGGAGAACCGGTGGGATCGGGTCGATATCAAGTCGGTCGGCCTGCTGCCGAACGTGCTGGCCAAGCAGAAAGCCAAGGAAGCCGGCGCTCAGGAGGCCTGGTTCGTCGATGTCGACGGCACCGTCAAGGAAGGTGGATCGTCGAACGCCTGGATCATCACCGGGGATGGCGTGCTGGTGACGCGGCCGGCCGAGCACGGCATCCTGCGCGGCATCACCCGTACGACGCTGTTCGACGTGGCCGCCAAGCTCGGCCTGAAGATCGAGGAGCGCGGTTTTTCGGTGGCTGAAGCCAAGGCCGCGCGCGAGGTTTTCATCAGCTCCGCGACCACGATTGCCATGCCGGTGGTGGCGATCGATGGCGCTCCCGTCGCCAACGGCCACCCGGGCTCGATAACAGTTTCATTACGGCAGGCCTTTTTTGACGTTGCGGAAAAAAGTCCAGCCTGATAACCGCACAGATGGAATGAACATCAATATATCTCGTTCTGCTTGTCGTTACTGACGGCAAGATGGTGTTTGCGTGCTTGACATGCGCCGGCTAATTTGGCGCATTGGCCTGCAAACCGAAGGGGATCGGCGAAAGACAAGAACAATGGCGGAACGATCGCAAAATCTTCAGGACCTGTTCCTGAATTCAGTTCGCAAGAGCAAAAATCCACTCACCATCTTTCTCATCAACGGCGTGAAGCTGACCGGCGTGGTCACTTCGTTCGACAATTTCTGCGTTCTGCTGCGTCGCGACGGCCATTCCCAGCTTGTCTACAAGCACGCTATTTCCACGATCATGCCGAGCCAGCCGGTTCAGATGTTCGATGGTGAGGAAAGCCAGGGCGCCTGATTGGCACGTGAGAAAGACGCGGACCGCAGCGTTCGCGGAAAACCAGCACATCAGACCGGGACAGAGGCCAACGGCCCGACCCGGGCGGTGGTTATCGTGCCGGTGCTTACCCGGCAGCCTCGTGGCGACGACGACACCAACCGCCCCCGCCTGAGCCGTTCCGCCGAGGCTCGTCGCGACGAGGCCGTCGGCCTCGCCAGCGCAATCGACCTCGACCTGGTCCACACGGCGGTGGTGACCGTCAACGATCCACGCCCGGCGACCTTGCTCGGCAGCGGCAAGGTGGCGGAGTTCGCTGAGATCGTCAAAGAGGGCCACGCGGAAGTGGTCATTGTCGATCATCCGCTGACCCCGGTACAGCAGCGCAACCTCGAAAAAGAGTTGAACGCCAAGGTGCTCGACCGCACCGGGCTGATCCTGGAGATTTTCGGCGAGCGCGCCCGCACCAAGGAAGGCACGCTGCAGGTCGATCTTGCCCATCTCAACTACCAGAAAGGCCGCCTTGTGCGGAGCTGGACCCACCTCGAGCGCCAGCGTGGCGGCGCCGGCTTTCTCGGCGGCCCTGGCGAGACCCAGATCGAGTCGGATCGGCGTGTGCTGCAGGACAAGATCACCAAGCTGAAGCACGAGCTCGAAACTGTGCGCCGCACCCGCGACCTGCACCGCGCCAAGCGCAAGAAGGTGCCATTTCCGGTGGTGGCGATCGTCGGCTACACCAATGCCGGCAAGTCGACTCTGTTCAACCGGATGACCGGAGCAGGGGTGCTGGCCGAAGACATGCTGTTTGCCACGCTCGACCCGACGCTGCGCCGCGTGCGCCTGCCGCACGGCACGCCGATCATCCTTTCCGATACGGTCGGCTTCATTTCCGACCTGCCAACGCATCTGGTCGCGGCCTTCAGGGCGACGCTGGAGGAAGTGGTCGAGGCAGACCTCGTCATTCATCTGCGCGACATCTCCGATCCCGATACGGCCGCGCAGGCCGAAGATGTCGAGCGCATCCTTGCCGATCTCGGCGTCGATGCCCGCGATAGCAAGCGCGTCATCGAAGTATGGAACAAGATCGACCGGCTCGACGAGGGCAACCGGGCGCGGCTGCTTGCCGATGGTGCTGACGGCAAGAAGGCACCGCCGATCGCCATATCGGCGGTAACCGGCGAGGGCATCGATGCGCTGAAGACGATCATCGAGACGATGATGTCGGGCGAACTGGAGACGTTCACCGTCACACTCAAGCCCGACCAACTCGGCGTCGTCGACTGGCTTTACCGCAACGGCGACGTCGTCTCGCGCGACGACAATGAGGATGGCAGCGTGACCGTCGCGCTCAAGGCTACACACAGCGCTCGGCAGGAGATCGAAAGCCGATTGCGCCGTCAAAACAACGGGTAGAGGCGTTTACTTCGCGCTTTTTGCCTGATGCCAGAGCGCTTCCATCTCGTCCAGCGTCGCCTCTTCGAGGCTGTTTCCCGACGCTTGCAGCGTCCGCTCGACATAGTGGAAGCGCGATCGGAATTTTTCGTTGGTGCCACTGAGTGCCGCTTCGGAATCAATTTTGAGGTGCCGGCCGAGATTGACGACCGCAAACAGCATGTCGCCGAACTCGTCCTTGATCGGCGCAGTGTCGCCTTTGGCCAGCGCCTCGCGTAGTTCGCCGATCTCCTCCTCGATCTTGTCGAGGATCGGCGCCGCCTCGCTCCAGTCGAAGCCGACGCGGGCGGCCTTTTCCTGCAGCTTGAGCGCCCGGGTCAGCGCGGGCAGGGCGACCGGCACACTGTCGAGAAAGCCCTTGCCATGGTCTTCCGGGTCGAGCCCACGGGTGAGGCGAGCACTGCGCTTCTCCGCCTTTTCCTCTGCCTTGATCTTTTCCCACATGCCCTTGGCCATGCCGGCGCTGCGCGCCTTGTTGTCGCCGAAGACATGGGGGTGGCGGCGGATCATTTTTGTGGTGATGGCCTGGACTACATCGCCGAATGAAAATTCGCCGGCCTCCTCGGCCATTTGCGCGTGGTAGACCACTTGCAGCAGGAGATCGCCGAGTTCATCCCGCAGATCGTCGAGGTCGCCGCGCGCAATGGCGTCCGCCACTTCGTAGGCTTCCTCGATTGTGTATGGCGCGATTGTCGAAAAGTCCTGCTCGATATCCCACGGGCAACCGGTTTCCGGCGCCCGCAGCGCTGCCATGATCTCGATCAGTCGGGAAATGTCTTTCGAGGGTTTCATCTGGGAAACGCTATCCTGTACACGGCTGTGCGGCCAACGGCTTCAGCCGGTGAGGGCGCCTTGTCCACAGATGGGCCGCCAGACCATGATACGAAAGTGGAAGCCGGTTTCCGGAAGATCCTAGTTAGCAAAAGCATCAGTCGAGCACGGAGACTATCGCCTTGGCGAGCGCATCCATGCCGTCCTCGGGCAGGCCGGCAACGTTGATGCGGCTGTCGCCGACCATGTAGATGGCATGCTCGGCGCGCAGCCGCTCGACTTGCGCTTCCGACAGGCCAAGCCGGGAAAACATGCCGCGATGGCTGGCGACGAAATCGAAACGGTCGGAGTTGGACTGCCGCCGCAGCGCCTCGGCGAACTGGACGCGCAGCCGCAGCATGCGCAGCCGCATCTCTTCAAGCTCTGCCTCCCAGTCGGAACGCAATGCGGGGTCTTCAAGCACGATGCGCACCGCCGCCGCGCCGTGGTCCGGCGGCATCGAATACATGGCGCGCGCCGCCGACAGCATCTGGCCCATCGCCAAATCCGCCTGCGCGCCACCTTTCGCCATGATCAGCGCTGCACCGACTCGGTCGCGATAGACGGCAAAGTTCTTCGAGCAGCTGGAGGAAACGACCATTTCCGGAACTTTTGCCGCCAGAAGGCGCAAGCCGGCGGCATCCGCATCAAGTCCCTCGCCAAAGCCCTGATAGGCGATGTCGACAAAGGGCAGCAGGCCGCGCTCAACGACAAGATCGGCAATGGCAGCCCATTGCGAGATGTCTAGATTGGCGCCTGTCGGGTTATGGCAACAGCCATGCAACAATACGACGTCGCCAGGATTCGCGGTTCTCAATGCATTCAGCATGTCGTCGAAGCGAACCGCACCAGAAGCAGCGTCGAAATAGGGATATTCGCGTGTCTGCAGGCCAGCGGCGCGCATCACCGGCATGTGGTTCGGCCATGTCGGATCCGACAGCCAGACCATCGCGTCGGTGCGGATCCTTTTCAGCAGCTCTGCTACCAGCCGCAGCGCGCCGGAGCCGCCTGGCGCCTGCGCCGCACGAATGCGCGTCATGTCGGCGGCTGGGCCGAACACCAACCTGGCCATCGCCGCGTTGAAGGCGGTATCGCCGGCAAGGCCGAGATAGGTCTTGGTATCCTGGCCCTGCAGCAGCCGCTTTTCGGCTTCGCGCACCGCGCGCATCACCGGCGTCTTGCCGTCGCGATCCCTATAAACGCCGACCCCAAGATCGACCTTGTCGGGACGCGGGTCGGCGCGATAGAGACCGATCAAGGCCAGGATCTTGTCGGCAGGCGCGGGCTGGAGATTTTCGAACATCGATAAGGTTCCGTTGGCGGCGGAGTGATACGCAAACCGGCCGTACTTTGCCAGCAGTTTCATATGCGCCAACTCGGCGCCGGTTTGCCTCGAGGGCGGCCGATACTATCTGGCGGGCGAGAGCGGGCCCGATATCTCCCAGGACGAGAACGCGGCGAGCCGTAAGAAAATTTCGGGGAGAGCGGGATTAACATCCCGACCTGCTCCGTAAACAGGACATGAAACGGCCGATGCCACGCTTCGATATTCTGGGACAGCTCGGTTCGCTGCGCCGCTATGCACGCTCGCTGACGCGCGACAGCGCCGATGCAGAGGATCTGGTGCATGATGCGCTGGTGCGTGCCTATGAGCGACGCGGCAGCTTCCGCTCCGGCGGAAATCTTCGCGTATGGCTGCTGTCGATCGTCCATAATGCATTCATCGACGGTCTGCGGTCCCGCAAATCCGAAGCAATGCGAATCGAACAGGCCGGCTATCTCGCCGAGGCGAATGTCCAGGCTCCGCAGGAACATTCGGTCCGTCTGGCGCAGGTGCGCGAAGCGTTTTTCGAATTGCCGGAGGAGCAGCGTTCGGCGTTGCATCTCGTCGCCATCGAGGGGCTTAGCTACAGCCAGGCCGCTGAGGTGAGTGGCGTGCCGCTTGGCACGCTGATGTCGCGCATCGGCAGGGCGCGTGCGGCCCTGCGCGAGATGGAGGACGCGGTGCCGGCACGCGCGAAAGGCCATCTGAAGATCGTCGGAGGTGGATCATGAACCAACTGCGCGATCCCGTGACCGACGCCGATCTCGACGCCTATGTCGACGATCAGCTGGACGTGGCTCGTCGCATCGAGGTCGAGGCGTTCCTTTCGGCCCGCCCGGACGCGGCCGCGCGGGTGATGTCCGACCTGCGGATGCGTGACGAATTGCGCGTGGCGCTTGCCGGATCGAAAGGCATGGCGCGGCCCGCGACGGCCGATGCTGCACGGCGGCTGGAGCGGGGATTGGCGCGCGGCCGCGTCCTTGGTGCTTTGCAGCGAGCTGCGGCAGTCGCTGTCTTCGTCGCTGCCGGCTGGCTTGCGAACGGGCTCATCGGACCGGTATCGGTGACGGAAGTCGTCGCTTCGACCCATCCGCCCGCCTATGTGGAGGACGCAGTCCGGGCGCATCGGACGACGCTCGTGCGCGAGGCGATGTCGTCACAACTCGAGGCGCCTGACTACAATGCCGACGAAATTCGCGCCGCCACGGCGATCGTGATGCCATCGCTGCCGGCGGACTGGACGGTCCGTGACGTGCAGATCTATCCATCGCAATTCGGACCGAGCGTCGAGATGGCTGTCGAGACGAAAGAGATGGGGCTGGTCTCGTTGTTCGCGATCAGGCCCGGAACATTCGACGTCGTCAAGCCGACCGTCGTTCCCTCGGGCGAAGTTTCCTCGGCTTATTTCCAGATCGGCGAGGTCGCCTACGCGGTCGTCGGACGCAGCGATGTCGGCGGTCTCGACCGCACGGCCGAAGCGCTCGCCAAAACGCTTTACTGATCGACCCGCAAGAAGGAGAACCACATGAACAATCTCGGATATATCGGGGCCGGAGCCCGAGCCGGAGCCGTCTACGATGAAGGCCTGCGCCGGCACATGCTGCGCGTCTATAACTATATGGGCCTTGGCCTCGTCGTTACGGGCGTGATCGCGTTCGTGGTGGCTTCCACGCCCGCCCTTTACGTGCCGATCTT
Source organism: Mesorhizobium sp. M0500 (assembly GCF_040321165.1). Taxonomy (NCBI): domain Bacteria; kingdom Pseudomonadati; phylum Pseudomonadota; class Alphaproteobacteria; order Hyphomicrobiales; family Phyllobacteriaceae; genus Mesorhizobium; species Mesorhizobium sp. M0500. Next base: position 133,506 of record NZ_JAMYRB010000009.1, on the reverse strand, counting down.
CTCCACACCGCTGAAATGGGTGGTGATGCTGGCCCCGCTGGCCTTTGTGCTCTTGTTCTCGTTTCGGATGCAGGCGATGTCGGCAGCCGGCGCCCAGGCGATGTTCTGGGCATTCTGCGCGGTCATGGGCCTGTCGCTGGCTTCCGTGTTCCTGGTCTTTACCGGCACCAGCATCGCACGCACCTTCTTCATCGCCGCCACCATGTTCGGCGCGACCAGCCTTTACGGGTACACGACCAAACGCGACCTGACGCAGTTTTCGTCGTTCCTGATCATGGGCCTGATCGGCGTGGTGATCGCCAGCATCGTCAATATCTTCCTGGGCTCGACCGCGCTCCAATTCGCGATCTCTGTGATCGGCATCGCCGTCTTCATCGGCCTCACCGCCTGGGATACCCAGACGATCAAGGAGCAGTATGCGGAAAACTTCGGTGCGGAATCACAGCAGAAACTCGCTGTCTTCGGTGCATTCTCGCTCTATCTGAACTTCATCAACATCTTCCAACTGCTGTTGAACTTCACCGGCGAGCGCGAATAGCCGGCGTTGAACCAAGACCGGAGTTGGACATCATGGACAGAAACGATCAGCAAGCGATCGGACAGCTCTTCGAGAAGTTGGCAAGCGCCGAGCGCCAGGCGCCGCCGCGCGATGCCGAAGCAGAGCGCTTCATCCAGGACCATATCACCCAGCAGCCTGGGGCGCCATATTACATGGCCCAGACGATCGTGGTGCAGGAGCAGGCCCTGAACGCAGCTCAGGCGCGCATAGAAGAACTGGAGGAGCAGGCGCGGCAGCCGGCCGGCGGTGGACCGGTCAGCGGCTTCTTCGGCCGCAGCGGCGGCAGGCGCTCAGGCTCGGTTCCGCGGGTAGGGCGCACCGCCTCCGTTGCAACTGAAGGGCCGCAGGACACGCCACAGCGGGCAGGCGGCGGTTTTCTTGCCGGCGCCGCGCAGACCGCGATGGGCGTGGCGGGCGGCGTGCTGCTCGGCAACGCGATCGCCGGCGTGTTTGGCGGCAGCGAAGCGAAGGCAACTGAACAGCCGTCGCCGCAGCCGGACGAAGCCGATCAGGCAGGCGATTCCAGCTCCGATAATGGCGGTGACTTCGGTGATATGGAGTTCTGACGAGCGACCCAGCCTGTGCCTGTACCGGCGCTGGTGACGATTGCGGGTCAGCATAGGCGAGGTGGCGAGGGCAACATCCGGGAAGCGAGCCCTCGCCGGCGGCTAATAGCCCAGGCGCTTCAGTTCAGCCTTGACCGCCGCGATCGTCTTGAAGCGGAAGTGCTTCGTTGTGCCGTCGCGCCAATGGCAGTCGCATGTGGCATCGAACTTCCGGCTCGCTTTCAATTGAGTCAGCGCCTTCTGGCCTGGCTCGGGGCCATCGAAGATGCGAACTTCGTAGAGCGTCCCTTCGACATCGTAGTGCATCTGAGCCCAGGAAAGTATCACGATCAGTTCCTTTGCCGGGTCGTGGTCGGCGTTGGCGAGGCCGAGCGCTATGTCCGGTGTGTCGCCCTCTTGTTCACCGATCGTGACCTGGATTGCGCGATATTTGTTAGCTAGCCGTTGCAGCGCGACGAGCGGGCGTTCCGGATAGTCCTCAGCGGTCTGGTAATCGACGAAGAGTGTCTGGAGGCCGTTCCAGCTCACGGCTGTGGTGTGCGGATCAGCATTGTCGGCGAACCCAACAACACGTTTGGCGAAAGCCAGGTCGTTCTCGTCTGGCGCACGATCAAAGTCCTGCGCTCGCGCGCCAGTGAGCACGCAGGCGAGGGTGAGGGCAAGACTTGCAAGCAGCGGAAGCGTCTTCATGATTCGCAACCCTAGCATGCCCGTTGCCCCACAGCGCTGTTGCGAATGTCTAAGAGTGACCGGCCTGATCTCGCCGCCAACGGATGTTATAGGCGTAGTCGCATAAGATAGATTATGGAACTAGTTGGCCGATTGGATGTGACGTGAAGATAGCACCTCGCGAGATCCAACTCGGGAACCCAGGCGGTAAAAACTTAGTCTTTCACGCTGATTCGTAAGGGATTTCGATCGTCATGCCGTCATAAGCAGGCTCGACGTTGGCCGGCGTCTCGGCCATTACCGTAGCGTAGTCGAGTGGCACATGCATATGCGTCAGCACCGCGTTCTTCGGCGCCAGTCTTTCGATCCAGCCAAGCGCCTGGCCAAGCGACAGATGGCTCGGATGGACGGTGTATTGCAGCGCGTCGATGACCAGCATGTCCAGCCCGCGCAAACGCTTGGCGGTCGGCTCCGGAAAGTCGCTGACGTCAGGGCAATAGGCCAGCCCGCCGATGCGGAAACCCAGCGAGGTGATGTCGCCATGGAGCTGCAGCAGCGGTTCGAGGGTGAGGGCGCCGCCCTCGCCTGCGACCACCACCGGCCTGTGGTGGTCGATGATATGGGCGTTGACGATCGGCGGATACGAACTGCCTTTCGGTGTTTCGAAACAGTAGCGGAACGCCTCGCGTAGGCGCAGCATGGTAGCCTGATCCGCATGGATGTCGATCCGGTGGCGCTGCTCGAGCACGAAGCCGCGCAAATCGTCGATGCCGTGGATATGGTCGGCATGCGGATGTGTATAGACCACCGCATCGATGCGCTTGACCGATGCCAGCAGCATCTGCTCGCGGAAATCCGGGCCGGTGTCGATGACGACCGTGGTCCGGGCGCCACTCGCCGCGATCCGCTCGACGAGCGCTGCGGTGCGCGTGCGCCGGTTCCGGGGGTCCGCGGGATCGCAATTGCCCCAGTCGCCGGTGATGCGTGGCGTGCCCGGCGATGAGCCGCAGCCGAGGACGGTAAGACGTAACCGGTCGCTCATGCGTCAGGCGCCCGGCGCGCTCGGGCGCGGCATTTTCCTGAACAGCCGGAAGAAATTATCCGTGGTGATATTAGCGATCTCGGCCTCGCTGAAGCCGATCGTCTCGGCCAGCACCTTGGCTGTATGCGCGACATAGGCGGGCTCATTACGCTTGCCGCGAAACGGGATCGGCGCAAGGTATGGCGCGTCGGTTTCGACCAGCAGACGGTCGCGCGGCACATCGGCGGCGACGGCGCGCAGCTCGGCGGAGTTCTTGAAGGTCAGGATGCCGGAAAACGAGACGTAGCCGCCGAGCGCCACGCCGATCTCGGCCAGCCGGCGCGCCGACGAAAAACAGTGCAGGATGAAGGGGAAGGCACCCTTCCCCGTTTCTTCTTCGAGGATATCAGCCATGTCGTCGTCGGCGTCGCGCGAATGGATGACCAGCGGCAGACCGGTCACGCGCGCCGCGGCGATGTGGGTGCGAAAGCCCTGCGCCTGTGCGTCGCGCGGCGCATGATCGTAGAAATAGTCGAGTCCGGCCTCGCCGATCGCCACCACTTTGCGATGAGCAGAGAGCCGCACCAGATCATCGACAGTGACATCAAGCTCTTCGGCCGCATTATGCGGATGGGTGCCGACCGAGCAATAGACCTCATCGAAAGTCTCTGCAATCTCAAGCACTTGGTTAAATCGCTTCACCCTCGTCGAGATCGTCACCATTCGGCCGATGCCGGCCGCTAGGGCGCGGGCGACAATGGCCGCCCGCTCTTCGGCGAAATCCGGAAAGTCGAGGTGGCAGTGACTGTCGACCAGCATCAGGCGTTCGCGTCCTGCTTTTCGTAACGCGGAAAGACCGCCTCCGGCGCGGGCAATGCCGTGCCGGGCACCAGCGCATAGTCGGCGTGGACATGCGCAAAGTCACGGTTGTCTGCCGGCACCGCCAGCAGGTCGAGCAGCTTAGCAGCCGACCCCGGAACAAAGGGCTGGCAGAGCAGCGTCACGCGCCGGACGACTTCGATCGTCGTCCACAGAACTGTCTTCATACGCTCTGGATCGCTTTTGCTTAGCGCCCAGGGTTGCTGAGAGGCGAAATAGCGGTCAGCTTCGGCCACCACTCCGAAGATCGCCGCCAGCGCCAAATGGATGCCCTGATCCGCCATCGCCTTTCGCGCGACGGCGAGTGCCCCCACCGCTTGGTCGAGGATGGCGCTGTCGGCTTCGGTCAGTTCGCCGCGCTTTGGCACCGCGCCGCTGCAGTTCTTGGCGACCATCTTCAGCGAGCGCTGCGCCAGGTTGCCGAGGCCATTGGCAAGGTCGGCATTGGTGCGGTTGACGATCGCATCATGGCTGTAGCTGCCGTCCTGGCCGAACGGCACTTCGCGCAGCAAGAAATAGCGCACCTGGTCGAGGCCGTAGTGCTCGATCATCGCGAACGGGTCGATGACGTTGCCGACCGACTTCGACATTTTCTCGCCGCGGTTGAACAAAAAACCATGCGCGAACACGCGCTTCGGCAATTCGATGCCAGCCGACATCAGGAAAGCCGGCCAGTAGACCGCGTGGAAGCGGACGATGTCCTTGCCGATGACGTGCGCGTTTGCCGGCCAGAACGACCATCTCTCATTGGCCGGATCCGGATAGCCGGCGGCGGTGATGTAGTTGGTCAAGGCGTCGACCCAGACATACATCACATGCTTCTCGTCGCCCGGCACCGGGATGCCCCAGTCGAACGTGGTGCGCGAGATCGATAGGTCCTTCAGGCCGGACCTGACGAAGCTCATCACCTCATTGCGCCTCTCGGCAGGACCGACGAAATCGGGCTGGTTTTCGTAAAGTGCAAGGAGCCTGTCCTGATAAGCCGACAGCCGGAAGAAGTAGCTCTCTTCCTCGACCCATTCGACCGGCGTCCCCTGCGGCCCATAGCGGACATTGTCGGCACGCACCTCGGTCTCTTCTTCGCCGTAATAGGCTTCGTCACGCACCGAGTACCAGCCGGCATAGCCGCCTTTATAGACGTCGCCATTGGCGGCCATCGCCTTCCAGATCGCCTGCGAGGCCTTGTAGTGCCGCTTTTCCGTGGTGCGGATGAAATCGTCGTTGGAGGCATCGAGCGCGACGGCCATGCGCTCGAAATCGGCCGAGTTGCGGTCAGCCAGCTCGCGCGCTGAAATACCTTCTCTCTTCGCCGTCTGCAGCATCTTGATGCCGTGCTCGTCGGTGCCGGTGAGAAAGAGGACGTCCTTACCGTCGAGCCGCTGGAAGCGGGCCAGCGCGTCGGTGGCAATCAACTCGTAGGCATGGCCGATATGCGGTTTGCCGTTCGGATAGGAAATAGCCGTCGTGACGTAGTATTTTTCGCGTGCCATGGATGAGCCGTCATGAATGTCTGAATGAAAGATGTCGCGGTGAGATATCGCATCGAAACGGCAATTGCCATCCGACGCCAATGTGGTGGCTTCGAAGTTCCTGCGATTGATTGGGATCAATACTCAGGGGCTTCAAAGCCACGCCAGCGGCCGTCACATTCGCATTGCAGAATTCAGGCGGTCGATCATGGTCAGGGCGTGCTGCTTTTTGTCGAGATTGTAGGTCTCGGTTTCAGATATAGCGTTCAAAGCCTCGTGCCAAGTATCCGACAGCGTTTTGGCCCGCGCGAGATCGCCGGCGAGCGCGGCCTGGCTGGCGCCGGCCGACAGCAGATCAAGCGCGCGGCGATTGAATATCTCGAACGGGATTGCCTGGTCGCGGCCGGCGACCGCCTCGGCAAGACGGTAGGCGCCTGCGACATCTATCTTCTTGGACATCACCAGGGCGTCGAGGGTGGCGGCGATTTCGAGCCCTCCATACTGCGTCAACAGGATCGCATTGCGCGCGCTGCCCCCTGCCCGCTCCGCCAGCGCCGCGCGCGCCCCAGGATCCTCCGGTGGCGGCGGCTCGATGCCTTCCAGAACCGTCATCAAGCTCTCGGCATCTAGCCGCGCCAACCGCACCATCTGGCAGCGCGACCGGATCGTCGGCAGCAGACTGCCCGGCGCATGGACGATGAGGATGAACAAGGTGCGCGCGGGTGGCTCTTCAAGATTCTTCAGCAAGGCATTGGCAGCATTGGTGTTCATGTCGTCGGCGGGATCGACGATAACCACCCGGTAGCTGCCGTCGTGCGAGGTCAGCGACAGAAAACGGCTGACCTTGCGGATTTCGTCGACCGTGACCACTGTCTTGAAGCTCTTGGTCTTGTCGTTCGCCGGGCGTGTAAGATGCAGCACCGAAGGATGCGCGCCGGTGGCGATCTGTCGAAACAGCGACGAAGCCGGATCTGGAACGGCAAGGCTTTCCGGCGCCTGCTCGAAGGCCGGGTGCTTCAACAGATGATGCGCCAGGTGAAAGGCCAGCGTCGCCTTGCCGATGCCAACCGGTCCGGCAAAGATCAGTGCGTGCGGCAGCTTTCCCGAGCGGTAAGCGGTGGCGAGCATGTTGGCCGCCTGCAGGTGACCGACAAGACGCGGCGTCTCGGATGGCTCGGGCACCCCGTCCAGCGTATCGTGCTGTTCGGGCGCGATGCGTTCGAAAATCATGCTGGCGCCGCCTGCCTTCTTTGCGCCGGCATCATCCTCTCGAGAGCCGCGAAGACCGCGGCGGTAACGACATCCTCCACCGCATCTAGGTCGGCTGAGGCATCGACGACAACGCAGCGTTCGGGTTCAGCTGAGGCGATCGCGAGAAACGCCTCGCGCCGGCGTTGGTGGATGGCCAATGTTTCTTTCTCGAAGCGGTCCGGTCCGTCACTGCTGCCCCGCCGGGCGGTAGCGCGCCTCAGGCCCTCGGCGGGGTCGATGTCGAAGATCAGTGTCATGTCCGGCACCATGCCGTTGATGGCGACCTTCTCCAATGCGTCCATGAATGCCGGGTCGAGGCCGCCGGTGACGCCCTGGTAGACGCGCGAGGAATCCATGAAACGATCGCAAAGCACGACCGAACCGCGCTCGACTGCCGGCCGGATGACCTGTTCGACATGGTCGGAACGCGCAGCGGCGAAAAGCAGCGCTTCCATCTTGGGGCCGAACGGCTCGGCTGCGCCTGAAAGCAGGACATGCCTGACCGCCTCCGCGCCCGGCGAGCCACCCGGCTCACGTGTCACCAGCACATCGTATTTCTTGGCGCGCATCTTCTTTGCCAGCCGCTCGATCTGCGTCGACTTGCCTGCTCCTTCGCCGCCTTCAAAAGTGATGAAAAATCCGCGCGCCAAAGCCTTTGTCCATACTTCGGGGACCGTATAGTCCCGGCGGGAAAAAAGGTCCACCGCGACGGTGCTAACGCAGCCAGCCGACGGCCAGTTCCTTGGCGGCGCCCAGCGCGCGCTGCGGCAGCGAACCGACACCGATCGACTCGGCGGCAAACAGCGGCGTCTCCTGGCTCAGCGTATCGCCGATCCAGACGCGCAGCGTACCCACCGGCTGCCCCTCCTCCACCGGCGCTGCCACCGGTCCGTCATAGACGATCCTGGCGGTGAGCTTGTCGCGGTTGGTGATCGGCAGGAAGATCTGCACCGGTCCTTTTGCCTTTAACGCGACACCGGACTTGGCGCCGCCAAAGACCTGGGCTTCGCCAACCACTTCGTCCTTGGCGAATACTTCAGTCTTCTCGAAGGAGCGAACGCCCCAGTCAATCAGCTTTCGCGCTTCCTCAGCACGCTCACGGTCGTTTGCCAGGCCGCTCATCGCCGCGATCACCCTTGTGCCGTTGTGGCTGACCGAGCCGACAATGCCGAACCCGGATTGCTCGCTGGCACCGACCGCGAGCCCGTCGGCGCCTATGTCCATGGCCAGTAGCGGATTGCGGTTCCTCTGGGAAATCTTGTTCCAGGTAAAATCCTTCTGGCCGTAATAGCGGTAGAGATCCGGGTAGTTGCGCCAGATATGCAGCGCCAGAAGCGCGAGTTCGCGAACGCTCGTTTGCTGCCCATCGGCCGGCAGACCGGTGGAATTGACGAAAGTCGATTTCTGCAAGCCGATCTGGCGGGCACGCTCGGTCATCTGCGCTGCGAAGTTTGCTTCGGACCCGGCCATCCCTTCAGCGATGACGATACAGCCGTCATTGGCCGCCTGCACGGTCACGCCCTGGATCAGGTCTTCCAGCCGGATCGTCGACTTGAGCTTGGCGAACATGGTCGATGTCCCCGAAGGAGCGCCGCCTTTGCGCCAGGCGTTCTCGCTCACCACGAAGGTGTCTTCGAGCGTCATGCGCCCTGATTTGATGGCGTCGAAGACCACTTCCATCGTCATCAGCTTGGCCAGCGAGGCCGGCGGGATCAACCTGTCGGCGTCCTTGGAAAACAGCACGGTTCCGGTTTCGGCATCGATCATGAAGGCCTGCGCGGCCTTGGTCTCGAAAAGCTGTGCTGAGGCCGGCACAAGCGAGAGCATCAGCAGGCAGAGCGTTATGAGCCCAGTGAAAGGCTGAAAAAATTTCATCAGGTTCGCCCAGTGAGCCGGCGCTTTTGCAGGTTGGCAGAAGCTATCAGGCTTTTGCCTGGCGTATCAATCGCGCACGAAAAAACCAGGCAGCCCCGAGCTCAGTTGCGTACCGCAAGCGCATCCGGCGCACCATGCGACCACGCTGCCTGCAGCATCTCGTCCAGGCTGCCACGACCGTCGGCAAAGAGGTTGACCGAGTACCAGTCCTTGCCTTCAAGTTCCGAGCGCTGGATCTCGGTCTTGCCGAAGCTGGAAAGCTGGGCCGCCACACGCTCCGCTTCGGCGGCATTCTCGAATGAACCCGCCGCGACATAGTCCGTTGGCGGACCGGCTGGAGGAGCTTGCCGCTTCCACGATTGAAGAATTTCGGCGGGCGACATGCCGGCGCCATCCAGCTCGGCAAACGCGTTGGAGGCGCGTTGCACGCGCTCGTCCGCGTAAGACAGCGACGCCACGGTGAACGGCGATTGCGCCGGCAGGTTGATCTCCGGGCGCTCCGGCACGATCGGGCCGAAATCGGGCAGTACAATGTCTCCCAAAGCAGATGCTTGCACTGCCATGACAGGCCCTGCATCGGATCCCTGCCCGGAATTCGTCAGCTGACCGGGGAACGGCACGGCAGCAGCGCTCACCGGCAGGCTTGGCGACGGCCCATTCATCGCGACCATGACACCGCTGGGCAGGCCGTCCGACGGATCCGGCGCCCTGTTGCCTGGACGATACGAAGCCACAAGATACTGCCCGTCATTGCCTTCGAGCGGCGCACGGCCGACATATTCGACCTTCACCTCGGCCGTACCGATGTTGGCATAATCGAGCATTTCAGCAGCGCGCTTCGACACATCGATGATGCGTCCATCATGATAGGGTCCGCGGTCGTTGACGCGCACGATCACCGAGCTGCCGGTCTTCATGTTGGTGACCCGCGCATAGCTCGGCAGCGGCATGGTCGGATGCGCCGCCGTCAGATCTGCCATGTCGTAGACTTCGCCGTTGGCGGTCAACCGGCCGTGGAAGGCCTCACCGTACCAGGATGCGAGGCCAACCTTGGCGTAACGTTTGTCTTCCTTCGGATAATACCACTTGCCGCGCACCTGATAGGGCTTGCCGAGCTGGTCGCGTCCGCGAGACGTCTTGAACATGACGCGCGGGCTGGCTTTCACGCCGTATTCGGCTTCGGAAAAATATTCCTTGGAGCGAGGTTTCTTGTTGACCATCGCCTTTTGCTGCGGCCCGGCACATGCTGCAAGAAAGGCTGCCGACAAGGCAAACAGCGCGAAAGCGGAAGCGCGACGAAGACGCGGGCGCGCCGTGGTCTGCATATTTTGATTATCCCCTATAGCATCGACGAAGGCACCGCAGCATGAACGTCAGCGATGCCAAAGCACCCACTCCAGAAACGCCGGCGACGCCCTACCCCAATCCTTTTTGTGCGCAGGAATTGTTTATCACCGTATTAACCGATTGTGGTCGGAACCGGGCGAGATTGTGGCACGGACCGCCTCGCTGATCGGCATGAAAATCATCGCTTATCGATCAGAAACGCCGTTCGTGGCGCACTTTGCCCCTGGCTTGGCGTGTCTGCGAGCGCAGATTCAGGGACCGAATATCACAAGTTCGGTGAACGTCAGATCTCCAGGTGCGGGTGGTCTGGGACCTTTGAAGTATTTCAGCCCCTTGTTGGGCCGGTACCATCCCACCAAACCTGGAATCGGCTCCTTGGCGTCGACAAAGCAAACCAGGATTCCGCTTCGCAAGAGAAAGCGCCCCATCGCACCGGCGCAGCGGCTCAAATCCGCAAGCGAGCGGCAATAGATGACCTGATGGCACTGGATAACACCGTGCAACATTCGGCGCGGCATCAATACCAGGGGGAACGCTGCTCCGTCGCAAATGCAGATCAACGACAGGCAGCCCAGCGCGGCGTGTTCCGAGAGTATGTACCTCTCACTCTCGGGCAGCATCGCCAATTCCGGGAGATCGGGACGCACTTCGACTACGCGACATGACCGCTGCGTCAAACTTAAAGCCGGCAAGAAGGTAAATTGTCCGCTGGAGAAGAGCCGAAAGCCTAGCGCCCGGTTGGCTTTCAATGTCGCTTGTGCCGGCGAAATGTTCGTGTAGGTCACGTCCTTCCGCTTGAGAACCGCCACAACCAACATGGCGCCATAAGGACGGAATTCTGCATCGACTGACCAGCTTGAAAGATTGCAGCGGATTTCGTCGCCCTCTGGCCCCTGGTAGCGAGCATAAAGGGTGAGCACAACGCCGACGATCCGACCGGCATGCTCCAAAACAAAGCCATATCGTGGGAACTCGGCAACCGCAGGACGCTGCGACAAACGGGTCAGAGCGTGTATCCAGTAACTCCGGTTACGCGCCGGAAAGCCCCTGCACAGGCAATCAACCACTCCCTCCCAGTCGGTTTCGCGGATTGGTCTACAGCGAAGACCGGGCGGGAGAGCGCCAAGTACGGCCAAAATCAACTCCAGAATACGATTTACTTACATGTGCCTAATGCGCTCCACATATCAGCGCTCAACGATTAATAGTCCGTGCGGGTTTTAAAAACGATTTTCCACACTCAGCACAAACACAGCTCGCCATGACGCTGCTCACCGTCCTGGATCGCGCCGAAAGGTGCGGCCGCCACGGTTGACTTGGCGTTGAATGCGGCTTTACAGGAATGGAGCGCGAACCGGTCGGGGAACGTCCTGGTGCCAATCCGGTACCGACAGCTCGAACCCGCTCCTCTCGCGATATCCTAAGTGATTGAAAAATCACCTTGGAGGGATGGCCGAGCGGTTTAAGGCACCGGTCTTGAAAACCGGCGTGGGTGCAAGCCCACCGTGGGTTCGAATCCCACTCCCTCCGCCATATCCGGCCAATTTCTTCAATCCTGCAGGCATGACGTCGAGTTTTCCGCTCGTCGGATTCTCGACTGCCTGGGTCTAACAGGCCGGTCCGCTTCGGGGAGAACCGCCGCTCTGCCCCATGCAGCGCACCACCTCTCGCGTCGCTGAAATGCGACAGGTGCTGATCGTGGCAACGATACCAAAGTACCGGTGATACTATTGCGTAATCAACAACCTGCCACAAAGCGAAGACTGTCACCCGCCGCGCAGCCGCGCTTCGTCGGGTTGATTTCTCCGCCCGAATATGGTGCTTCTCCCGCCCATGAATAAACTATTTTCTGCGGTCCTCGCATGGACGATAGTGGCTTGGCCGGCCAGCGCAATGGACAGCGCATTGCGCGCCGGCCTGCTGAAACTCGATCCGCAAACCCGGCTGGAGCAGCGATGCGACGCCGAAATTCTCGACCGGATTACCCGCGACGACCACAAATACAAAGCCGATCGTGTCGTCGCCTACGCTTTTGCGACGCCCGAAATGGGCGCCGATGCGATCAAGAGCCCGGGTGCTGCGTTTCGCAGCAAGGGACAGTGGTACCGGCTGAAATTCAAATGCGAAACAGCGCCGGACCATATGGAAGTCCTGCAGCTCCGCTATCGGATCGGTGATGAAATTCCGGAAAGCGACTGGCCCAAATACAATCTCTATAACTAGGCATTCGCGACCTGTGGCCGCATTTTGCCGGTGTTTCGGGCCGATCGTCGCAAACTCTGTATATTGCCGGCCTTGTTCCAACCAGTCCCTTGACGCGCGGGAACCATACACGTTAGGCCCTCCAGGCATTCGACGCGAACGGTCGGCCAACCAGCAAGGGACTTCCAGTCGATGGAAATTTTCACTGCCGCGGGCTTCTCTGCCCTGCTCCAGGTCATCGCCATCGACCTCGTGCTTGCAGGCGATAACGCCATCGTCATCGGCTTGGCCGCGGCGGGCTTGCCGGTCGAGCAGCGCAAGAGAGCGATTCTCATCGGCGTGGTGGCGGCGACGGTGCTGCGTATCGGTTTTGCTGCGATCACCGTCACCCTGTTACAGATTGTCGGCCTGCTGCTGGCCGGCGGCATCTTGCTGCTGTGGGTGTGCTGGAAGATGTATCGCGAGCTGCGCACGTCGTATGCCGACGAGGTGGAGGCGACCGAAGCGCTGTCCAATTCCGATATCAACAGCGATGATATGGTGGCCGGCAAGGCGCGCAAGAAGACCTTGGGTCAGGCGGCATTGCAGATCGTCATCGCCGACGTGTCGATGTCGCTCGACAACGTACTGGCGGTCGCCGGCGCGGCGCGCGATCACTTCCAGGTGCTGGTGATAGGCCTCGTCCTGTCGATCGCGCTGATGGGCCTTGCCGCGAGCTTCATCGCCAAGCTGCTGCACCGCCATCGCTGGATCGCCTATATCGGCCTTTTGATCATCTTCTATGTCGCACTCGATATGATCTACCGGGGCGCGGTGGAAGTCTTGCCGCATGTCAGCAGTGCGGTGAGCTGACACGCCGACTCGAATTCTCATCGGTCGGCCTTTCAGCTTCGGCGAGCCTTCGGCGACGCTGGCGGTTGCGTTTCGCCGCAGCCGCTGCCCATACCAATGCCGCGACAAGTGTGATACTGCGCCGCCAATCCTGAAAATCCGGAAAAGCTTAGATGTCCGCCCCTCGAGTCAGTTTCGTCAGCCTTGGATGCCCGAAAGCCCTTGTGGATTCGGAGCGCATTATCACCCGCCTGCGCGCCGAAGGCTACGAGATCGCCCGCAAGCACGACGGCGCCGACCTGGTCGTCGTCAACACCTGTGGCTTCCTCGATTCGGCTCGCGACGAATCGCTCAACGCCATCGGCTCCGCACTTTCGGAGAATGGCAAAGTTATCGTCACCGGCTGCCTCGGCGCCGAGCCGGACGTCATCCGTGAAAGACATCCGAACGTCCTCGCCATCACCGGACCACAAGCTTATGAAAGCGTGATGGCGGCGGTGCATGAGGCTGCCCCCCCGAGCCATGATCCCCACATCGACCTTTTGCCGCCGCAAGGGGTCAAGCTCACGCCGCGCCACTATGCGTATCTCAAGATTTCGGAAGGCTGCAACAACCGCTGCACCTTCTGCATCATCCCGGCGCTGCGTGGCGACCTCGTATCGCGGCCGGCGGCCGACGTGTTGCGCGAAGCCGAGAAGCTGGCCAAGGCCGGGGTCAAGGAGATCCTCGTCATCTCGCAGGATACCAGCGCCTACGGCATCGATATCAAATACCAGACCAGCATGTTCGGCGATCGCGAAGTGCGGGCGAAATTCCTCGATCTATCGGAAGAACTGGGCAAGCTCGGTGTCTGGGTGCGCATGCACTATGTCTATCCCTACCCGCATGTCGCAGACGTCATCCCACTGATGGCCGAAGGCAAGATCGTTCCCTATCTCGACATTCCGTTCCAGCACGCCTCGCCGCAGGTGCTGAAGAACATGCGCCGGCCCGCTCATGGCGAAAAGACGCTCGAGCGTATTCGCGGCTGGCGCGACATCTGCCCGGACCTTGCCATCCGCTCCACCTTCATCGTCGGCTTCCCCGGCGAGACGGATGACGATTTCGAGATGCTGCTCGACTGGCTGGACGAGGCCAAGATCGACCGCGCCGGCTGTTTCAAATACGAGCCGGTCAGAGGCGCCCGCTCCAACGAGCTCGGCCTCGAGCAAGTGCCGCAGGAGATCAAGGAAGCCCGCTGGCACCGCTTCATGCAGCGCCAGCAGAAGATTTCGGCAACGCAGCTAACCAAGAAAATTGGCAAGCGCCTGCCGGTCCTGATCGACGAGGCGCATGGCAATTCGGCCAAGGGCCGGACGAAATACGACGCGCCCGAAATCGACGGTTCGGTCCATATCCAGTCGCGGCGGCCAATGCGCGCCGGCGACATCGTCACGGTCAAGATCGAGCGCGCCGACGCTTACGACCTTTACGGCTCAGCAGTCTGATATTCCGTCCAAAATGAAAAGGGCGCCGCGCGGCGCCCTTTCGTTCGATATGTTTCCGACCACCTACTGCGGCAGCTTGTCGTCGACGCCCTTCACGTAGAAATTCATGCCGAGCAACGTGGCGTCGTCGGCGACCTCGCCCTCTTTCAGCCAAGGTGTGCCGTCCTGCTTGGCGATCGGCCCGGTGAAGGGGTTCCAGCCGTCGGCGATCTTCTTGGTGGTGGCTTCGGCCATCGCCTTGACGTCGTCGGGCATGTTGGTGAACGGCGCCAGCTTGACGGCGCCGTCCTTAATACCGAGCCAGACATTGTCGGGCTTCCAGGTGCCATCGAGCGCCGCCTGGACCCGGCTGATGTAGTAGGGACCCCACTCGTCGGTCAGCGAGGTCAGCTGCGCGTGCGGCGCGAACTTGATCATGTCTGAGGACTGGCCGAAGCCGTGCAGCTTGCGCTCCTCCGCCACCTGCAAGGCAGCGGTCGAGTCGGTGTGCTGGACGATGATATCGGCGCCCTGGTCGAACAATGCCTTGGCAGCATCGGCCTCCTTGCCCGGATCGAACCAGGAGTTCACCCACACGATCTTCGCCTTGAAGTTCGGGTTGATCGACTGTGCGCCGAGCATAAAGGAATTTATGCCCATCACCACTTCCGGGATCGGGAAGGAAACGATGTAGCCGGCGACGCCCGACTTCGATTGCTTGGCGGCGATCTGGCCAAGCACGTAGCGGCCTTCATAGAAACGCGCATTGTAGATGCCGAGATTTTCGGCCGTCTTGTAGCCGGTGGCGTGCTCGAACATCACCTTGGGGAATTTCTTGGCGATCTTCACTTCCGGGTCCATGAAGCCGAAGGACGTGCCGAAAATGATCTTGCATCCCTCGCGCGCCAGGCGCTCGAAGGCGCGGTCGGCATCGGGGCCTTCGGAGACGTTTTCGAGATAGGCGGTCTCGACCTTGTCGCCGAGTGCCTTTTCCACCTCGAGGCGGCCTTGGTCGTGCTGGTAGGAGTAGCCGAAATCGCCGATCGGGCCGGTGTAGACCCAGCACGCCTTCAGCTTGTCCGCCGCCTGGGCTGATGCCGCCAGCGACAATGCGGCCGTCGTCGCCATCAGGGCAATAAGCAGTTTTTTCATTGTGTTACCTCTCTGAGTTAAGCCTTGGAGCTTCCGTCTTTTTGTTGTCAACGATCCGGAACGAATGGCTGGCCCAAGGAGGCCGGCGTGTTCATCATCGTCAAACGCTTGTTGCGCGAGATTAGAACGAGAACCACGACGGTTGCCAGATAGGGCAGCGAAGAAAGCAGTTGCGAGGGAAACGATTTTAAGAACGCAATTAACTTGTAGAGCAACCAGGGCGCGTCGACGAAGTCCTGCAGATTTATGGCTTGGACGTGAAGCTGGCCAACCCAGATCGCGCCGAAAATATAGGCGCCGGCCAGCACCCGCCATGGCCGCCAGGAGGCGAAGACGACCAGAGCCAGCGCGATCCAGCCGCGGCCGGCGGTCATGTTCTCCACCCATTGCGGTGTGTAGACCAGCGATAGGTGACCGCCGGCGAGGCCGGCACAAGCGCCGCCGAAAATCACTGAGAGATAGCGGTAGCGGATGACGTGGATGCCAAGCGCATGGGCGGATGTGTGGCTGTCGCCGATCGAGCGCAGCGTGAGCCCGGTGCGGGTCTTGAACAGGAACCACATGACGGCGGCGGTCAGCGCGATCGACATGTAGAAGATTGGATCCTGGCCGAACAGCAGCCTGCCAACGACCGGGATTGCGGTCAGGCCGGGAATATCGAGGTTTGGCAGCCTTTCGCCGGGCTGGCCGACAAAATTCGTTCCCATCATGCCGGAAAGGCCGAGGCCGAGCAGTGTCAGCGACAGGCCGGTGGCCACCTGATTGGTGGCCAGCGAGAGCGTCATGACGGCGAACAGCAGCGAGAACACTGCCCCCATGGTGATTGCCGCCAACAGCCCTATCCAAGGCGAGCCGGTGAGATAGCCGGCGCCGAAACCGCCGACGGCACCCATGATCATCATTCCTTCGACGCCGAGATTGAGCACACCCGAACGTTCGACCACCAGTTCGCCGATCGCCGCGATCAGCAGCGGCGTCGCCGCCGTCGCGATGGTCAAGAGGATGTTGACGGTGATGTCCATCAGCGGGCTTCCTCCAGCTTCGGCGCTGCCTTGAGCTTCGGCGCGGAAAAGCCGGTCAGGCGAATGCGGTAATGGATGAGCGTGTCGCAGCCGAGCACGAAGAACAAAAGCATGCCCTGGAACACGCGCGCCACCTTGTCGGAGATGCCGAGCGCGCTTTGCACTGCCTCGCCGCCCAGATAGGTCAGCGCCAGCACAAGGCCTGCGGCGACGATGCCGAGCGGATTGAGCCGGCCGAGAAATGCCACGATGATAGCGGTAAATCCGTAGCCGGGCGAGATCACCGGCTGCAATTGTCCGATGGCTCCCGAGACCTCCGAAATCCCTGCAAGTCCGGCCAGTGCGCCCGACAGCAGGAAGGCAAAGAAGACCATGCGGTTAAGGCCAAACCCGGCGAAGCGCCCTGCCCTCGGACTTGAGCCGAGCACGCGGACCTCGAAGCCTTTCAGCATACGGCTCATCAGGATCCAGATCAGTATCGCCGCGATCAGCGCGAAGACAAATCCCCAGTTTGCCCGGCCGGATTCCGGGAGGAGTTCCGGCAGTATGGCCGAGTCGTTGAACTGGATGGTCTGCGGGAAACCGTGGCCCTGCGGATCGCGCCACGGCCCGCGTACGAGCCAATCGAGGAAGAGCTGGGCGACATAGACCAGCATCAGGCTGGTCAGGATCTCGTTGGTGTTGAAGCGCGTCTTCAGCAGTGCCGGGATTGCAGCATAGGCGGCCCCACCGACCATGCCGAGCAGAAGCATCAGCGGCAGCACCAATGGGCCTTCGAACTGCGGAAACAGCACGGGGATGATCGAGCCGACAATGCCGCCCAGGATGAACTGGCCTTCGGCGCCGATGTTCCAGATGTTGGCCTTGTAGCAGACCGACAGTCCGACCGCGATCAGGATCAGGGGGGCGGCCTTGATCGCCAGCTCATGCAGCTGCCACACCTGGCTGATCGGTTCGATGAAGTAGATGCGGAACGCAGTCAACGGGTTGACGCCGAGCAGCGCGAACATGATGGCACCGGCAATGATCGTCAAAACGAAAGCGATGAAAGGCGAGAGTGCCGAAAACAGCATCGAGCGCTGCGGGCGTTTTACAAGTTCGAGGCGCATCAAGCCGTCTCCAGCGTATGTTCGGCATGCCCGGGTTCGGCGCCGCCCATCAGCAGCCCGATCTTCTCGAATGTCGCTTCAGCTATCGGCAGCGGCTTCGACAATTCGCCATTGTGCATGACCGTGATCGCATCGGAAATCTCGAACAGCTCGTCGAGGTCCTGGCTGATCACCAGCACCGCCGAGCCGCTGCGCGCCAGTTCGATCAGCGCCTGGCGGATGTGGGCCGCCGCACCCGCGTCGACGCCCCAGGTCGGCTGATTGACCACCAAGACGCTCGGCCGGCGGTCGAGTTCGCGGCCGACGATGAATTTCTGCAGATTGCCGCCCGAAAGAGCCGCAGCCTCCGGATCCGGCGCGCTCTTGCGCACGTCCATCGCCTTTATGATGCGCTGGGCAGCGGTATGGATCGCATCGCCCTTGACCATTCCACCGGCGCCGACAAACATCTTGCCATCGGTGGCGTGGCGCGACAGAAGCAGGTTCTCCGAAAGCTTCATGCGCGGTGCTGCGCCATGGCCGAGCCGCTCTTCCGGGACGAAGGCAGCGCCCATCAGACGCCTGCCGGTGATGGTGAGGCCGCCGGCATCCTTGCCGCGGATGCGGACCGAGCCGGCATCCTGCTGCAGCACCTCGCCGGAAACGGATTCGAAGAATTCGCCCTGGCCGTTGCCGGCGACACCGGCAATGCCGATCACCTCGCCGGCGCGGACTTCAAGATTGATGTTCCTGAGCGGGATCGAGAACGGGGTCGCCGGCTTGCGGGTGAGTTCGCGGATTTGAAGCAGCGCCGGCGCGGTCTCGATACCCTCGGCCGGCGCCCGCACCACGGCCTGCACCTCGTTGCCGACCATCATCCGCGCCAACGAAGACGCGGTTTCCTGGCGCGGATTGCAATGGCCGACCACCTTGCCGTGACGCAGCACGGTGGCGCGGTCGCAGATCCGTTTGACCTCTTCCAGCCGGTGCGAAATGTAGAGGATGGACTTTCCTTCCGAACGCAGCCGTTCGAGCGTCTCGAACAACTTATCGGCCTCCTGCGGCGTCAGCACCGAAGTTGGTTCGTCGAGGATGATGAGTTGCGGCGTCTGCAGCAGGCAGCGGATGATTTCGATACGCTGACGCTCGCCGACCGACAGATCACCGACCAGCGATAGCGGATCGAGAGGCAGGCCGTAACTGTAGGAGAGCGCCCTCGCCTTGGCCGCGATCGTGCTGATCGGCGAGCCGTCATCCAGCGACAGCGCGATGTTCTCCGCCGCCGTCAGCGCTTCGAACAGGGAAAAATGCTGGAAAACCATGCCGATGCCGAGCTTTTTTGCGGTGCCGGGGCTGGTGATCCTGACCGCCTGGCCATTCCAGAAAATCTCGCCGGAATTCGGTTCAAGCGATCCAAACAGCATTTTCACCAGGGTCGACTTGCCGGCGCCGTTCTCGCCAAGCAACGCATGGATCTCGCCCTTGGCGATGTTGAGATCGACATGGTCGCACGCCGTCAACGTGCCGAATATCTTTGTGAGGCCGCGAACCTCAAGCAGCTTTGCGCCGTCCTGATCTGCACTCACGGTGCCTCCATCTGGTTTGCCAGACATGTTCAGTGTTCCCGCAAGCATCGTATGCGCGGGCTGCTCTCTACGGTAAGCGCCTCACGACTTGAAAGAGCTTCAAGAATTTCAGCGGAAACTCAAGCGGTAAAGAGCAGTTCGCAAGAACGGCGGCGTCGGCGGCCCGAAACTGCCGCGCCTAAGGGATAAGTATTGTTGTCCCGGTGGTCCGGCGCCCTTCGAGATCGGAATGCGCCTTGCCGGCCTCGCTGAGCGCGTAACGCTGGTTTATCTTGATCTTGACGGCGCCGCTGAGCACCACGTCGAACAAGGCGGCGGCGGAAACCTCGAGGTCTTCGCGCCTGGCATTATAGACGAACAGCGTCGGCCGCGTTGCGAACAGCGAGCCCTTCTGCGCCAGCAACGAGATGCTGAAGGGCGGGATCGGCCCAGACGATTGACCGAAGCTGACGAAAGTGCCGAGCGGCCGCAGGCAATCGAGCGAGGCTGGAAATGTGTCGTTGCCGACTGAATCGTAGACAACGTCGCATTTCTTGCCACCGGTGATAGCGGCAACGCCGGCCACGAAATCCTGTTCGCGATAGTTGATCACGTGGTCGAAGCCATGCGCCTTGGCGAGCTCGATCTTGTCGGTGGAACTCGCCGTGCCGATCACTGTCGCGCCGAGATGCTTGGCCCATTGGCCGAGGATCAGCCCGACACCGCCGGCCGCCGCATGAAACAGGATCGTGTCGCCGGCTTTCACCTTGAATGTACGGCGCAACAGATATTCGGCGGTCATGCCCTTTAGCATCATGGCTGCGGCCTGTTCGTCGCTGATGCCGTCGGGCACCTCCACCACGCGGTCGGCGGCGATCACACGCTGCCCGGCATAGGCGCCGGTCGTCACGGCGTAGGCGATGCGATCGCCGGGTTTGAGCCAGTCGACATCCGAGCCGACATCCAAGACCACGCCGGCCGCCTCGCCGCCAGGGATCAGCGGAAATCCGCCCTGCGGCGGATAAAGGCCAGAGCGATAATAGACGTCGATGAAATTGAGACCGATCGCGGTATGCTTGACCAGGATCTGTCCCGAGCCCGGCTGCCCGGGATCGGCATCCTCATAGGTCAGGACCTCCGGGCCGCCATGGGCATGGATGCGGATCGCTTTGGACATTTTCTGGCTCTCTTGGGATCAGGCTTTCTTATCCGGCTTGGCGCCGAGATTTGGGAAGAACTGCATGATAGCGCCGATGCAGGCGAGGTAAAGCCCGGTGAACGTAATCCCGAACTTGATGAAATCGCTGACCTGCTCGCCCAGCACGCCGATCTGGTCGTAGAAGGAGGCAAGTGCGGCCTGCGCCAGCGCCAGCGCGCCGAAAGCGCACCAAAGCAGCGTCATGCCGAGATTGATTGGCCGCAGCCGCTTCACCCGCACCGGATGGATGAAATTGATCGGCACGAAGGTGAGAATGGCGGCCACCACGACCACGGCGAAAGAAACCCATTGTCCGGGCTCGATGACGAACAGCGTGAACACCACCATGTTCCAGACGACCGGAAATCCCTTGAAGAAATTCTCCTTCGTCTTCATGCCGGTATCGGCATAGTAGATTGCGCTCGACACCACGATGATCGCCGCCGACAGGAACGACAGGCGCTCGCCCATGAAGCCGCGCTGATAGAGCGCGAAGGCCGGAATCAACACGTAGGTCACGTAGTCGATGATGTTGTCGAGCAGTTCGCCCGACCAAGTCGGCAGGATTTCCTTGACATCGAGCTTCCTGGCGATCGGCCCGTCGATGCCGTCGACGAAAAGCGCCAGCCCCAGCCACCAGAACATTGCCGTCCAGCGCTGCTCGCTTGCTGCCACTAGCGACAGAAACGCCAGGAATGAGCCCGACGCGGTCAAGAGATGGACCGAGAACGCCCGCGCCTGAGGCCATGTGACTTTCTTCTTCGGCCGCGGAATCCGGTCGGCGATTTTCCTGGCCGTCGTCTTCTTGCTCACGGGCCCCGCCAGTCCAGCTTGCAGATTTCGGCCGAACGGCCAGCAAAGTTCCAGTTGCGGCCAAAGGCCCGCATTTTGCTCTTGTCGGATTTGGCGACGATGATTTCCGGCGCAATCCAGTATTCCGAATTGCTGATGACCGTATCCTTGTCGCGATCCTTGCCGGTGATTGGCGTCACCGCACCATCGATGATCTTCGGTATCTGAAAGATGCGTGTTTTCGCACGCGTCTCGTAGGTGATCGGCACCTGCTCGGCGCCGAGGAACTGTCCGACCAGGATGGAGAGCAGCGATGTGGTTCCACCGGCCTTGCCGGTGAATATCTTCGTCAGTCCCTTCACAGCGTAAACCGAGGCGCGCTTGTCGATGAACAGGCCCGCCGTCCAGTTGCCGCGGCTCATATAACCGGGGATTTCCATGACCAGCCCAAGATTGAGACCGGACAGGTCGAACTCGCCGAAATGGCCGGCATCGATCCGGAACCCCGCCCAGGTTTGGCAATAGCCTTCCGTAGGCGGATGATTGCCGAGCGACAGAACGCAAGGGCAAAAAACCGTGCAATTGCAGGAAAGGATGAGCTCTCCCTTCATTGCCCAGTTTTGATCTGTCATCGAATTCTCCCCCTCATGCCGAGACTACTAGTAGCGCGGCTGCCCAGACAAGCAGTATCGCACCGCCCAACCGCGTCGGCAGATTGCCTGCCGTCTGTTTTTCGACCAGGCTGAACAAGCCGATCAGCGCCATCCAGAACACGTTCATCACACCGACGGCAAACATTACCAGCATCAGCGCCCAGCAGCATCCAAGGCACCACAGGCCCTGCTCCATACCGAGCCGGAAAATGCGAATGGGCCTGGCGCTCCAGTTGGCGAACAGGACCGAGAACGGATTTCTGCACTTCTCCAGACAGGCTTCCTTCAGCCAGCTGAACTGATAGAGACCAGCGATCGACAGCGCGGCTGCTCCGGCAATTCCAAGCAGCGGATCGAGCATCTGCCCGGATGACACGAATGCATGGACTGCGAGCGTCAGGGCAGCGAATATTGCCGAGGCGGCAAGCCAGACGCTCAAATATCCAGCGACAAGGATCAGCGGATGGGCAACGGGTTCCCCCTTGATCCTGGCGGTATCTGCGATCTCGCAATAGGTGCGGATCATCGGCGCCGCGGAGGGCAGCATGGTCGCGATGGCCATCAACAGCCACATCGCGGTGAGTGCCCCGCCTTGCGCGCCTACGCTTGCGCGAAGCGGCGCCGGCGCAAGGCAAAGGGCGAAGAAACGCGCAAGGAAATCCGGCAGCGGCAGTTGCGGCAGGTTCCCCAGCATCGTGTCGCCGGGTGCATCGGTGCCCGGGAGCCGGCTTACGGCACCACGAACTGCCATTGCGCCGAGAAGGAGCCAGGCAAGGGCGATGCCCATGCCGGCAACGACGCTCACCGTCAGTCGAGGGCTGCGCGCAACGCTCGCCATCGCGCGGCCGGTGCCGTCGAGGTGGCTGAAATCGTCTTGTTGGCCGGTCATGGCAACCGAATGGGCCGAATCGCCGCGTTGATCAAGCCGCATCACCTGACCTATATGGACCAGCAGGTCGGACGGGCCTCACCTCGCAATCCGGAAGCCGAATTTGAACCATCGGGAAACAGCACGGATACTGGTCGCCGGCAGCGGCCCTGCGGGGCTGATCGCGGCGCTTGGCTTTGCCGAGGCGGGCTTTCCCGTGACGCTCGTCGGACCCGATGCAGCCGGCCCCGACGGCCGTACGACAGCCTTGATGAACCCTGCCCTGAAGATGTTCGAACGGCTAGGGATCTTCGACGGAATCAGGCCGCACGCAGCGCCGCTCAAGGTGATGCGTATCGTTGACGCAACCAACCGGCTGATCCGCAGCCCGACAGTGACCTTTCGCGCCAGCGAGATCAACGAAGAGCAATTCGGGCTGAACTTGCCCAACAGCGTTCTCAACCGCACGCTAGCCGAGGCTGTCGCGCATTCGGGCATCGAATGGCGAAAGTCGATGGTGGAGGCATGGCGCCTCGATGCCGACCATGCCCATGCCGTTCTCGCCGACGGCAGCGAGGTTGAGGCATCGTTGGCAGTTGCCGCCGATGGCCGTCAGTCGCCGGCCCGCGAGGCAGCCGGCATCCGGACCTCGATCCGATCCTATCCGCAGGCGGCGTTGGTGCTCAATTTCGGTCACCGCAGCGACCATGCCTTCACCTCGACCGAATTCCACACCGAGACCGGTCCGTTCACACAGGTTCCCCTGCCCGGCAACCGGTCCAGCCTTGTCTGGGTGCTCGAACCCGATATCGCCAAGGACCTTGCAGCACTCGACGACGCCGAGCTTTCGACGCGGGTCGAACAGCGAATGCAATCGATGTTGGGCCGCGTGTCGGTTGAGCCCGGCCGGCAGATCTACCCACTTTCAGCGGTGAGCCCGTGGCGGTTTGCGCAGCGCCGCGTGGCACTTGTCGGTGAAGCCGCCCACGTGTTTCCCCCAATTGGCGCGCAAGGCCTCAATCTCGGCATCCGGGACATCGACGACCTGATTGGTGCCGCAAGCAGAAACCGCGCGGACCCGGGCGCCGCCAAGGCGCTTGCAGCCTATGATTTCAAGCGGCGGCCGGACATTCTGGCGCGCAGCAGCGCGGTCAACCTGCTCAACATGTCGTTGCTTTCCGACATGCTGCCGGCTCAGATGGTGCGCAGCGCTGGCCTTGGCGCGCTTGAGGGGTTTGCGCCGTTACGGGCGTTTTTCATGCGCGAGGGTCTTCGACCCGGCAGCGGTTTTGCGGCGTTTTTTGGCGGATTGCGAAAACCGGCTGAGCGATAGCGATCTTGGCCACCGCCCTTGATCCGCATCTCGCGATGCTCAACCCGGCATCAAGGGGATCGGGATTGAATTGACGCGGCGTCTGCGCCAAATAATGACGATGTCGACCTTAAGGTCTGGGCCAATCTTTGCCGGACCGGTGCGTAAGAATCTAAAGTCCTGGAGCGTTCCTTGCGTGTTCCAGGATGCGTGGCGTTCAAGAAGTTCAAGTGGTGAGTGCGATGAAGACAGCCAAATTCTCGATCGGACAGGTGGTTCGGCACCGGCTGTTTCCGTTCCGCGGCGTCATTTTCGACGTCGATCCGCAATTCGCCAATACTGACGAATGGTACGAGGCGATCCCCGCTGACGTGCGGCCGCGCAAGGACCAGCCTTTCTATCATCTGCTCGCCGAGAATTCCGAAACGGAATACATCGCCTATGTGTCCGAGCAGAATTTACTCGAGGACCGGTCGGGCGAACCGGTCCGGCATCCGCAGATTGGTGAAATGTTCGACAAGAAGCCGGACGGGCGCTACGAGCCGAAGCACCAATTGAGACATTGACTTAGTCGGAATCTGGCTGGACTGGGACAGGCTTGAGACATGGCTGGACCCGACAAACAGCCGGTCCAAACGAAAAAAGCGGGGTATAAGCCCCCGCTTTTTTGTTGGTTCGAAAACCCGTCGATCAGTTGGCGGCCTTCGCCTTTTCCTGCTCTTCCTTGAGCTTCTTGGCAAAGTCCTGATTGTTCTTGGCGACGAACTCCTGGAGCTTCTTCTGTCGGTCCTCGATGTCCGACTGCTGCAGCGGCGGGCCGTCGAAGGCGCCGCTGAAGCCGGTCAGCGCGATCTTGATCGGGTTCGGCTGGTTCTGGAAATTGACCGAGGTCAGCGTCAGGTTCGAACCTTTCTTGAAGGACGCGACGAGCTGATCGGTCAGCGGCACTTCCGCCACGCAGCGATCCGGAAAACAGATCACATAGTCGAGCTTCTGCGCCTTGCCGCCGTCGATCTGGAGGCCGATGCCGGGAGGAACGAGACGGCCGGTCGGAACCGTCACCTGGAACACCTTGCGGTTCACCTTGCCCTTCAATTCGATCAGGCTGACGCCAGTGATGAGCTGGCCGTTGCCGGCGGTGGTGATGTTCTGGACATTGCAGATGTCGACGTCTTCCTGCTTGGTGCAGGCCTTGAACCAGCCTTGCGGAATCTGCTGTTGCTGCTGCGCGGAAGCAGCGGGAATCCCGGCGCCCAGAATGCCGACTACGCCAGCGGCCATGACCGACAGGCGGTACGCGTTGCTGTTCAGGCTCGTCATGTCGTGCATTCCTCTCAAATGATCCCGGAACCGGCTTTTTTCATGCCGTGTGGTCCAGCTACCTGTTGCCGAAATGAGGCAACAGAATGACTTCGGACGGCGTGTTACACTGCAAGCGGTGCCGAATCCAGCCCGGGTCTCGCGAATCTTGGCCGAGGGATAGGCTCAAGGGGTTGGCCGGTGCACGACCGGCTCATGTATGCTGCGCATCGAATCGGGAAGGAGACAGTCATGGGCCGCGTTGTCGTTTGGCTGATCGCCACAATGTTGTTTGTCGGCCTTTCCCTGCAGCCGGGCCTGTCGGAACCGAAGCACGCGCTTGCCATGCAGGGCGAGCCGGCGCTGCCATCCGACTACAAGCATTTCAACTATGTGAATCCCGACGCGCCGAAAGGCGGCAGCATTACCTAGTGCGTCGTCGGCAGCTTCGACAATCTCAATCCGTTCATCCTGAGAAGCCTGCGCACCACCGCGCGCGGCATGATGGATCAAGCCTTTGGTAATCTTGTCTTCGAGCCGTTGATGCAGCGCAACTACGACGAGGCCTTCAGTCTCTACGGCCTGCTCGCCGATACCGCCGACATGGATCCCGAGCGCAAGAGCATCGAATTCCACCTCGATCCCAACGCCAAATGGTCGGACGGCGAGCCGGTGACGCCGGAAGACGTGTTGTTTACCTATGACGTCTTCACCGAGAAGGGCCGCCCACCTTACAGCCAGCGAATGAAAGCGATTGCCAAGCTCGAAAAGACCGGCGACCGCAGTGTGCGCTTCACCTTCAACGACAAGGCCGACCGCGAATTTCCTTTGATCATTGCGCTGACGCCGATCATCCCGAAACACGCCTTCAACAAGGACACCTTCGACAGGACGACGCTAAAGCCGGTGATCGGCAGCGGGCCTTACACGGTGGCGCAAGTCGTGCCCGGTCAGCGCATCGTGTTCAAGCGCAATCCGGACTATTGGGGCAAGGACGTGCCGTCCAAGCGCGGCTTCGACAATTACGACCAGATCACCATCGAATATTTCCTCAACGCCAACGCCAAGCAGGAAGCGTTCAAGAAAGGCATCTGCGCCATCGACGACGACAGCGACCCGGTCAAACGCGAGCGCGATCTCGATTTTCCGGCCTTCCACAGGGGCGAGGTCATCGCCGAAACTTTCGATACCGGCATTCCGCCGGTGGTCAACGGTTTCCTGTTCAACACGCGGCTGCCGAAATTTTCCAATCCGGTCGTGCGGCGCGCGCTCGGCATGCTCTACGATTTCGAATGGGCCAACAAGAATCTGTTCGGCGGCAAATACACGCGCACGATGAGCTTTTGGCAGAATTCCGAACTGTCCGCGCTCGGCCACCCGGCCAGCGAAAAGGAAAAGGCCCTGCTGGCCCCCTACCCCGGCCGCGTGCCCGCAGATGTCATGGACGGCACCTACAGGCCGCCCGTTACCGACGGCTCCGGCCAGGACCGCAAGGTGCTGAAGGCGGCATTCGAGCTGCTGAAGGGCGCGGGCTATACGGTGCAGGACGGCGCGATGCTCGATCCCGAGGGAAAGCCGTTCGGTTTCGAGATCCTGACCGCCTCGCAGGACGAAGAGCGACTTGCCGCTATCTATCAGCGCACCCTTGAGAAGCTCGGCATCGATGTCGGCATCCGCAGCCTCGACGGTGATCAGATCCAGTCGCGCAAGCAGCGTTTCGATTTCGAGGTGCTGGTCGGCTCGACCGGTTTCAACAACTCGCTGTCGCCCGGTATCGAGCAAACCGGGCGCTGGGGATCCGCTGCCGCCAAGGCCGAAGGATCGTTCAACCTCGCCGGCGTCGCCGATCCGGCGGTGGATGCGGCGATCGAGGCGATGCTGAGAGCTCGTTCGAAGGAGGACTCCGTCGCCGCCGTCCGCGTTCTCGACCGGCTGCTGATCTCCGGCAACTACATGGTGCCGACGCAGCACAACAACCAGCAATGGCTCGCTTATTGGAACTATCTGGAACATCCGCAAAAGACGCCCATATACGGTTATCAGTTGCCGACCTGGTGGCGCAAACCGAAGTGACCTCTTCACAACAGGAGATCAAGATGAACGACGAGAACTCGATTACCGTCGATGTGGTCTCCGACGTCGTGTGCCCCTGGTGCTTTATCGGCCAGAAACGGCTCGACAAGGCGATTGCCGCCGTCGATATCGACGTTCACATACACTGGCGGCCCTTCCAACTCGACCCGACAATCCCGCCCGAAGGCAAGAACCGCCGCGACTATATGGTGGCGAAATTCGGCAGCGAGCAACGCATCCGCGAAATCCATGCCCGGATCGAGCCGCTGGGCGAGGCTGAAGGGATTTCCTTCGCCTTCGACGCTATCAAGGTCGCGCCCAATACGCTGGATGCGCACCGTCTCATTCGCTGGGCCGGGACGGCCGGCGAGGCCATTCAGAACCGGGTGGTGCGTCGGCTGTTCCAGCTGAATTTCGAGGAAGGCGCCAATCTCGGCGATCATGCCGTGCTGATCGAAGCCGCGCGCGAAGCCGGCATGGATGCCTCCGTGGTCGAAACGCTTCTGCCGACCGACGCCGATGTCGAGGCGGTGCGCACCGAAATCGCCACCGCTTCGCGCATGGGCATATCGGGTGTGCCGTGCTTTCTGCTTGAAGGCAAATATGCGGTGATGGGCGCCCAGGACGCCGATACGCTCGCCGATGCACTCCGCCAGGTCGCCGCGGCCAAGGCACGCGGCGAACTGGAAACAGCGAACTGAGTCGGGCTACTTCACCGTCACCTTGGCCTTGCTGATGAAAAAGCCATGGCCATGCTTGCCGGTGCAGGTCAATCCCTTGGTGGATGACTGGCAGGAAAACGGGCCCTTACTCCAGCTGGCGCCGTACGCCAGCCTGGTGACGCCGCCGCAGCAGCCTTGCTCGCCCGGATTCTTGATCAGCGTCGCCGGACCTTTCGGGCCGAGGATGACGGTGACGTAGCTGGGCTCGACGCGCGAACAGCTCAGTTCCGGTCCGCCATCCTGTGGCTCGTAGGTGCTGGTGCCGCCGTTCGGCGTGTAGATGCAGCCAATATTGCCGGACGGCGTGTTGAACTCGATCTGTCCCTCGGCGTTTGCGGGAACGGTCTGGCTGCCGGCATATGTTTGCGGCAGCCAGAAAAATGTTGCGAGCGTCGCGACAAAAAATGTCCGTGCAAGCATGGCGAACTTCCCCCCGGTTCAAACCTGGATGCGTCCGGCAGGTTCAATCCGAAGCGCGTGTTTGTCAAACGCGGTTTGTGCGCGCTCTTAAAAAGGCACGGGCTAATTGATATTGATCTTCATCCTGGACTGTGTCGGCAAAGTCATTGCTTGGCCGACTACGGGTCCTGACAAGGCGGCTTCAACCACGAATCATACGGTCACGTTCTGGCCGCCGACGAGGCCGGACTGGCCGTGAAGGCGAGTCAGGCTGTGAAGATCGACCGCTGGACGGCGCTTCTATGTTCACAAAGCTGTGTGAAGACCTTCCCCAGGGGAAGGTCTCTACTTGCTCCGGCGCAGGCAAGTAACTATTTGAAATTGCGTTGGTATTCCGCCTCTCGAAGCATGACGACATAGCGCCGTGATCATTCATTCTGTTGCTCCACTGCAACGGCCGGCGAGCTAAGCCACCTGCGACTGGTGAAAAGCTAATGGAAAATGATCAATTGGTGTTACTGTCCGTAACAAAAGAAAAATCGTTTGGGCGGGATAGTGATTCGGGTCGATAGACCAACGCGACATTCAATATCGGAAAAATGGCTCCGCGGTGCCGCAAGGCAGTCGCCCCTGACGCCCGTATCGTCGATGCGCAGCTTCTGGGGACTGATGCGGGCCTACTGGTTCTCGGACAAGTGGGTCGAAGCCTGGACGCTCACCTTGGTAATAGGCTTGCTGACAGGGCTCTCTAGCAAAGCCGACGTCTGGTTTACCGTGGCGGCGGCTGAACTATATACCTCAATCGCTTTTTTTCACGACGCCGCGAATACCACGCCGCTCAAAACGTTGCTGACCAATGCCGGCCTGCTCGTGCTGCTGGTCGTGCTCAAGGACATGGGCATTACCAGTACATGCAAGTTTGTATCGGCGACATTGCATCGCAAATGGCGCGGCTGGCTAGATAGCCGCTTCAATGCGGCGCTACTCGACCCCAACCATTCACACTACCACGCCCAGCATGGCTCGTCCGGCACGGCAGCGCCCGACAACATCGACCAGCGCGTGCAGGAATCGATCAAGGACATGACAGGCGGCGCTATTGGGCTTGCCATGGGCGTATTCAGTGTCTTTACCTCGCTCTACTTTGTCGGTGGAGCTTTGTTGGCAAATTCTGTGGAGGTAAAAGGACTCGAGTTCCTCGGCAGCTACGGGAGTGTCGTGCTTGCTCTGCTGGCGGTCGCTCTCTACGTGCCGTTCAACACCTGGATCGCAGTCAAAATCGGCGGAATGCTGGAGTGGCTCAACATCAGGATGCAGAAGGCTGAAGGCAGCTATCGGGGCGAACTGATCACGTTATTGCGCCGCAGCTTTCATGTGGCGGCCTCGCAAGGCGAAGTCGTGCAGAAGACGATACATAGCCGGCTCTATCTCGACATCGATAGGACTTGGTCGAAGTTCAACATCGTCAACACCATCTATTCGGGATTCGAATCGGTCTATAACTTTGTCGGTGCCAAAATTGTCGCCTTCGGGCCTGGCCTTGTGCCGTTCATCCATAACGGCCTCGACCTCAAGGGTTACATAACAGGTTCCGAACAGGTCAACGCGCTGATCAGCAAATGTTCGTGGTTCATCCATGTCATGCCAAGTCTTGCCACGTTGCGCGCCAACAGCTTGCGCGTCATTGAATTGGCGCAGGCGATCGAAAACGTCCAGCACCCGCAGGAATTTTATCAGCAGACCGGCCGCTCCGATTTTCGCTACGACCGCCAAAACCCGGTTTTCGGCCTGACCATCCAGAAGCTCGAACTGGCGCATCAGGGCGAGGACGCAACGCCCTTCCTGAGTGCTGCAAATTTGCGCTTCCGGCGTGGCGAGTGGACTTTCCTCAAGGGCGAATCCGGCTGCGGCAAGACCTCGCTGATTAAGGCGATCAACGGGCTGTGGCCTTATGGCCGCGGTACCATCGTCTTCCCGGAAGGGGTCAGGAGTTTCTACGCCGCCCAGGAGGTGAAGCTGCAGCAGGTCTCGTTGAAGCAACTGGTCTGCCTGCCCGGTTCCGAGCATGATTACGCCGACCTGCAGGTCGCATCCGCCCTGCACAAGGCCGGCCTCGGCGATTTCATCGAGCATTTGGCCGATGAGAGTCGTGAAGGAAAGATCTGGGATCAGGTTCTCTCGGGTGGGCAGAAACAGAAGCTGGTTGTCGCCCGTATCGTGCTGCAGCAGCCGGGATTGCTGTTCCTCGATGAAGCCACCGGCGCGCTCGACCCCGATGGACGGATCGCCTTCCACCAGGCGATCAAGGACAATTGCCCTGATGCAACTGTGATCTCGATCATGCATGAGGCGACGCCGCCGAGATCGCTCGCGGGCACCGAATTCTACCACAGCGTGGTTGCGATCGCCGACGGCGTCGCCACCAAGAAGCCGCTGGTTCCGAGCTTGCCGGTAGAGCTCACCACCATCCTCACGCAGCCGACGCGGCCGGCCGAGGACAAATGGCTGCGCTTTCCCCGCCGGCTGAAGCAGAGATAGCCGCGGGCACCACTGCCGGCATCCAGCCAGCCTGCCACGTCGCCCGATCACAGTCTCGCGATCCAGTCGGTTTGCCGCCGCTTTAACCCGCTCTCGCGATTGACTCGGCAAGGCGCGCTCCTATGTTGCGCCGGCTTGCAGAATCTCAACTCGAACCCGCGAGCAGAAAGGTCACCGCGCCATGCCTGGCGACAGTCACAGTCGAACGCAACCGCCGTCCGCTTGACGTGACCTGACAGGCTCACGTCCTGCCGGACGGCAAGGAGTGAGCCATGAACGAGTTTTCCCCTGTCGCGGGCGGCGATGCCATCGCCATCGCTCGCGTACTTGCCAACGAACACGTCGCCGACATCGTCGAGGCCTTGAACCAGGAGCCCCGCGAGACGGCATCGGAGCTGCTTTGCGAAGTGCCGTTCGAGCGGTTGGTCGAGATCTTCGACCAGCCTGAACTCGACGGCGCATCCGAACTGGTCGAGGCGCTGCCCCGCATCAAGGCAGGCAGACTGCTTGCCGCCATGTCGGTCGACCGCGCCGCCGACATACTGCGCGATCTGAACGAGCCGGCTCGTTCCGAACTGCTTGGTGGCCTGGCGCCACCGCTGCGCGCGACGCTGCTTGCTATTCTCGGCTACCCCGAGGGCAGCGCCGCCTCGCTCATGACGACCGAATATGTCAGCGTGCCGCCGGACTGGAGTGTTGCCCGCACGCTGGATTATATTCGCAAGGTGGAGCGGACGCGCGAAACCGTCTACGCGATCTACATCGTCGATCCGCAAACGCATGTCCTGTTCCGCTCGACCGGCCTGCGTCGACTGATCGCTGGCGAGCCCGACGAGCTGATCATGGCAATAGCGCCGGATCGTGCGCCTGTCACCGTTTCACCGCTGACCGATAGTGAAAAGGTTGCTCAGTTGATCTCGAAATATGATCTGCTCGCCGTTCCGGTCGTGGACAACGGCAAACTGCTCGGCATCGTTACCATCGACGATATTATCGACACGATGATCGAGGAAACGACGGAGGATGTGCATCGTTTCGGCGGCATGGAGGCTCTCGACGAGCCCTATATGAAGATGGGCTTTCTGGCGATGATCCAGAAACGCGCCGGCTGGCTGTGCGCGCTGTTTGTCAGCGAGATGCTGACCGCAAACGCGATGCAAAGTTACGAGGGCGAGCTGGAAAAGGCGATCGTGCTGACGCTATTTATTCCATTGATCATGAGCTCCGGCGGAAATTCCGGCTCGCAGGCGACCTCGCTCGTCATCCGGGCGCTGGCGCTGCGCGAGATCGGCCTTGGCGACTGGTGGCGGGTGGCATTGCGCGAGCTGCCCACCGGCCTGGTGCTTGGCTCGATTCTTGGCGTGGTCGGCGTCTGCCGCATCGCGCTCTGGCAGTATCTCGGCTTCTACGACTACGGCCCGCACTGGCCGCTGATCGCAATGACGATCGGCGCCACGCTGGTTGGCATCGTCACCTTCGGCTCGCTGTCTGGATCGATGCTGCCGTTCGCCCTGAAGCGCATGGGCTTCGACCCGGCCAGCGCATCGGCCCCGTTCGTCGCCACGCTGGTCGACGTCACCGGGCTGGTGATCTATTTTTCTGTGGCGCTGGTGATCCTGCGCGGAACGCTGCTGTAAGAAAACGCACGCACTTCCATCGCGGCAATTTCGTTGCCGCGATGGGTTGATGTCGCCTCAGACGCGCTCACCATCTCTCACCCGGTAAGTCGGCTTGTACATGGTGACGAGTTCTTCCGCGGCGGTCGGATGCACCGCCATGGTGCGATCGAAATCATCCTTGGTCAGGCCGGCCTTCAGCGGTATGCCGAGAAGCTGCGCCATTTCGCCGGCATCCGGCCCGAGGATGTGGGCGCCGAGGACCTTTTTCGAGGCGCCGTCGACGACCAGCTTCATCAGCATCTTTTCGTCGCGGCCGGAAAGTGTGTGACGCATCGGCCGGAAGGTGGCGCGGTAGATTTCGACATCCGAAAAGCGCTTTGCCGCCTCATCCTCCGACAGGCCGACCGTACCGATCTCGGGCTGCGAAAAGACTGCGGTAGCGATCGTGTCATGGTCGGGCGCCGTCGGCTTGTCCTTGAAGGCGGTCTCGACGAAGCACATCGCCTCGTGGATTGCCACCGGCGTCAATTGCACGCGATGGGTGACGTCACCGATTGCCCAGATGTTGTCGATGTTGGTGCGGGAGTATTCGTCGACGTGGATTGCCCCGGTTTTGGTCATCTCGATGCCGACGCCTTCCAGGCCCATGTTCTCGGTGTTGGGAATGCGGCCGATGGCGAGCATGACCTGGTCGACCGTCAGCACCGTGCCGCCGGTGACAAGCGCGTCGAGCCGGTCGTCAGGCCGCTTCCTGACCCACTCGGACACGGCGTGGCAGAGGATTTTTATCCCCTTCTTTTCCATCGTCTCGTGCAGCATGCGTCTGAGGTCCATGTCGAAACGGCTGAGGATCTCCTTGCCGCGGTAGACCAGCGTCGTGTCGACGCCGAGGCCGTGAAAGATGTTGGCGAATTCGACGGCGATATAGCCGCCGCCCTCGATCATGATTGCCTTCGGCAGTTCCTTGAGGTCGAAGGCCTCGTTGGAAAAGATGCAGTGCTCATGGCCGGGCAATGCCGGATGCGGCGCCGGTCGCCCGCCGGTAGCGATCAGGATCTGGTCGGCGGTAACGGTGCGATGCTCACCAAGAAGATGCACCACATGCCGATCGACCAGGGTGGCGCGCGAATGAAAGACCTCGCCGCCGGCGCCCTGCACGTTCTTCTTGTAGATGGCCTCCAGCCGGCTGATTTCGCGGTCCTTGTTGGCGACCAGCGTCTGCCAGTCGAAACGCGCCTCAGGCACCGTCCAGCCATAACCGGCGGCGTCGGCGAAATGCTCGGGGAATTGCGAGGCGTAGACATAGAGCTTCTTCGGCACGCAGCCACGGATCACGCATGTGCCGCCATAGCGGTATTCCTCGGCGATGCCGACCCGCTTGCCGAGTGCGGCCGCGACGCGCGCCGCCCTCACCCCGCCGGAGCCGCCGCCGATGACGAAAAGATCGTAGTCGTAACCGGCCATGGCTGAACTCCTTGCCCCTCAAACCCGGAGACAGGTAGGCTGCCGACTATCAAAAGAAAAGCCCGGATTTGCCGGGCTTTTGGTCCAGTGGCGGTCAGGCGGCTCGGAAGTCCGCAATCAATTCGGTGTAGCGTCCGCGGGAGCTGCGCCATCGGCCGGAGCGGTACCGTCGGCAGGTGCAGCCGGCGCCTTGGCATTCGCCGCTGCACCCAGGGTCTCGCCGACCTGCTGGGCGAGATCGCGAGCCAGGCCGTTCTGCCAGATCTCGGCAGCCTTCACCAGTTCGCGCGTCACGATCGGGCCGTTGTCGAGCAGCTTCTTGCCGGAATCGGAATTGTAGAAGGCGGCGATTTCATTGAGTTCCTTTTCCGAGAACACCTTTGCATAGGCGAGCGCCGCTTCCTTTTCCAGGTCGGCGCGGCGCGATGCCAAGGCCATCGCCTTCTCGTTGATCGTCTTGGCGATCAGTTCCTGCATGTCCGGGTTCTTCTGGATCAGCTGCTGCTCCAGTGCCGCGGCCGCTTGCGGCAGGATGCTGTCGAACGTATCCGTCGCATGGATCGCCGCAACGGCGGCGCGCGCCGCCTTCAAATGCGCATCGGTGACGTCCTGCGAAGACGCAGGCGACGAAAACGCGAAAACGGCCGAGGCCGCCAGAATGGCAAAAAAGCGGCCAACCCGGTTATGCAACATCATGATCGGTAAAACTCCCTGATTTTCGGGCGGCATGGACGGTTTGGATGCCGTCGCCGCCGGCTATGATGGCCGTTGATGCCAGCCCGATGAAAAGACCATGCTCGACCACGCCCGGAATGGCGTGGAGAGCATTCGAAAGCGCTCTTGTATCCGGAATGCGGCCAAAAGATGCATCGAGGATAAAATGGCCGCCGTCTGTAACAAATGGCTGGCTCCCCGTCATCCTCAATGTAACAGGGCCGGAAAGGCCAAGGTTTGCGGCCGCCGCGCCGACCGCAATTTCGGTGGCGCGCAGGCCAAACCGGTTGACTTCGATGGGCAGCGGAAAACGGCCGATCATCTCGACCATCTTGGAGCTGTCGGCGATGACGATCATGCGGGCGGAGGCCGCCGCGACGATCTTTTCGCGCAGCAGCGCGCCGCCGCCGCCCTTGACCAATGTCAGCGCCGGATCGATCTCGTCGGCGCCGTCGATGGTGAGGTCGAGCTCGGGGGTTTCCTCGAGGGTCGATAGCGGCACACCAAGCTCGCTGCAAAGGACGGCGGTGCGCTCCGAGGTCGGAACGCCGATGACAGTCAGGCCGGTGGCGACCTTGTCGGCGAGCAGCCGCACGAACTCGTCTGCTGTGGTGCCGGTGCCGATGCCGAGCCGCATGCCATCCGTGACATGGGCAAGCGCTGCCCGCGCGGCCTCAACCTTCAGTTGCCTCGCATCCATGCCGGGTCCCGAGATTTGTTTCAGCGCTCGTAGCATTTTTGCCGGGCTGGTCAAAGGACCTTGCCCGCGCTGGATAAGCCGTCTTGCCTGAACGGGCCGCAGCGGTTATCGCCTGCCGGCAATCAAATTGTCACAGGACAGGCCATGACCCGACCGATCATCGTGTTCGACCTCGACGGGACGCTGATCGACACGGCGCCGGACCTGCTCGACAGTCTCAACCACAGCCTTGCCGCCAGCCAGCTCGCGGCCGTCGACGAAGCCGGCTTCAAGCGCTTCGTCGGCCATGGCGGCCGGGTGATGATCGAACGCGCTCACGCAGCGCAGCACAGATCGCTGGCAGTCGAGGAGCACGACCGCCTGCTCAAGCTGTTTCTGGACCATTACACCGTTAACATCCCCGGCAAGTCGCGCCCCTACCCCGGCGTCCCCGAGACGATCGCACGGTTCGAGGCAGCCGGTTACCTGCTGGCCATCTGCACCAATAAATACGAGGCCAATTCGGTGGCGCTGATCGAGGCGCTCGGCATGACCAGGCATTTCGCGGCTATCTGCGGTCAGGATAGTTTTCCGTTCCGCAAGCCCGACCCGCGCCATCTCACGCAGACCATCGCGCGCGCCGGCGGCGACCCGCACCGTGCACTGATGGTCGGTGATTCGCAGACCGACATCGACACGGCGAAAGCCGCCGGGATTCCGGTAGTGGCAGTCGATTTCGGCTACACCGACCGCCATGTGCGAGAGTTCGAACCGTCGGCGGTAATCTCGCATTTCGATTCGCTGACGCTCGATCTGGTACAAGGACTGATGGCCGCCGCAGAAGGCTGAAAGCTGCCCATCGGGCGGACCGCCAAATGCCGACCGACAAGTGGTTGACTTAGCAGGCCGGCCTCCCTTATATCGCGGCGCGCTTGGCCTTCGGGCAACGAGCGGGCGATTAGCTCAGCGGGAGAGCACACCCTTCACACGGGTGGGGTCGCAGGTTCAATCCCTGCATCGCCCACCATCTGCTTTCCTGAATCAATTCCAAGTCAGAGCGGCTAGTGGTCAAAATCGGACGCTTGGTGCCGAAGCAGTAGGCCCGCTCTGGGTAAACCTGCCTTTCGCTCCGGTTGCTGAAGCGGCTTTATCGCGCCTACTGCAAGCATATTGCCCATTCGGCAAACTCGCGCGTCGAGGCCGTTTTCAGCGGCGCGAAGCAATCCCCGCCGCCTCGGAGCGGCTGGAGCGCCCGTCGCGGTCATCAAGCGGTCGCTCGCTACGCTCCCGCTACGGACTCGATGTCACCCATTGTGAGGCCGCAGCCCGATCACGGTCCGCGCTAAACCCAACCCGAACCAAAGTGTCCACAGGGACATCACCAGTGATGCCACGACCCAGACGAAGCTGCCCAGGGTGACTCCGAGCCACATGCCCAGGGGCCAACCGAGGAAGGCTCCAATTCCGGCCACGACTGCGATGTACGATGCCCAGACCGGCGTGGCTCGGTGAGTGGTCTGCGCCTCGTTGCCAGCGATCACGGCAACGGCCAACGCCAAAAACATGAAGCCGTTAGCCTTTCCTTCGGAAAATGCCCACCAGGCCTCGAAAGTTGCCGTGTCCCCGGCGGCAGCAGCGGCGGAGACCACGGTGGCCTCGGCCACCGCGGTCGTCATGGTCCAGAGGGCGCCAACAGTCAGCACACCCCAGGCAGACAACGTCCACCACGCCTCGGTGAGGCGCGATCTGGCCGCCAGCACGATCAGACCTGTCAGGACGAACAGTGATAGCGCTACCGCGGAAACCCAATGGATGATCGCCCATCGGACAGGGTCGTCGGTGATGACTCCCATCTGGCGACCCATATCGGGATCGATCGGACCATGGCCGACCAGCGCGCCTGCCAGCAGGATAGAGGCGATCGCAAGCCAAACTCCTGCTACGCGCGTTCCTTCATCTGTGTTTGCCATAGAGACCTCGCGCAGTAATGGTCCCATGTCCCATCTAGCGCCAGATTTCAAACGGTTGCAAGATGGCCAATGATCGGAACGGGTCAACTGACGCCGTAGCATTGCCACGTCTGTACGACCGGAAAGGGTCGGAACAGATAATCCGCATCGGGCACCAAGCGTCAGATTTTTACCACTAGCAGCTGCAGGTCGCCCCCTCGCCGCCAAAATTCTTTTGGGCGAAATTCAAAGCGCTGCTGTAGCTCGTATAGCTTTGGAACTGGCAAACGTTGGAGCCGGCCCGCACCTTCATCTGCTCGATATCCCAGAACGAAACCTTGATGCCGTCGTCGGCGCAATAGACCGTATAGCATTCAGGTTCCAGCGCCTCGGCTTTCTGGACAGGCATCGAAATGGCCGGAATGGAAAATATGAAAAGTACAAATATGATGACATGACGCATTTGCATGTAAAACCCCGAATGACCGCCGGCACTATTATGGCCGCGATGTTGAGGCGACGCATCATGATTTTAAGCAGTCGCCGTGTTCTTTCGGCGGCCATAAGTCAGGCACGGCCGGCGCCTCCTTGTAGCGCAACGGTCCGCTATCCCGGAACAAACCTACATAGAAACGAGTTTCTGCTGATCGAGATGTGAGGGAAAGCCATGTCCAGACTTGTTTTGGCGGCCGCCGTGCTGCTTGTCGGCGGATCGGCCTTTGCCGCGGACGAAAATCCGGTGCCGCCGCAGAATGCCAAGAAGCTGTCGGAAATCATCGCCAAGGTCGAGCAGCGCGACGACTTCCGCTACATCAAGGAAATCGATTGGGACAGCGATGGCTACACCGTCATTTATTACACGAGCGACAAGGCGAAAGTCGAAATCACCTACGATCCGGTGACAGCCGCGCCGAAATAGTCGCTGCCTGCAAAGGTTAGCATTCGAAAAAGGCGCGCCCGGAGGCACCCGGCCTTGGGCATGCACTTGCGCAGATATGACTTTGATGGCTGACTGCGGTGCTATCATTGCGCGCGGGGTGGGCATGGCGACGGTAAAGCACGTATTGAAACGCTTTCTGATGATGCTCGCGGGTTATTTCATAGCGGTACTGGTTGGGCTGATCGCGGTGGCGGCGATCTATGGCGGGCTGAGCTCGCTGCCAAATGCGCCGAATTATTTCGACGTCATGGGTGTCACCCCCATTGCGGTGCTGCTGTTGCCGCCGCTCGGCATGTTCATCTATTTTCTGACGATCGTGCTGACCGGCCTGCAGACGCTGATCTTCGCACTGATTGCCGAGTTTTTCTCGCTGCGCAGTTTTTGGCTGCACATGGTCTTCGGCGCGGCGGCCGCGGTTGGCGGCTTCGCCTTGATCTGGCCCAGTGTACCGGATGACACGAACCCGGAGCGCTGGGCCGATATCGGCATCATTGCCGCCGCAGGCGTTGTCGCGGGCCTGGTCTATTGGCTCATCGCCGGACGCGATGCCGGTTTCCGGCGTCCACTGTTTCAGCGCTAGAACCGCATTCGTCAGCTTGCCGGCGAACGCACCGCTTCCGTGCTGTCGAGCGCCTGCTGCAGCCTTGTATCGCGGCCGTAGACGTCGTTGAAGTATTCGACCTTGCCTGACAGGTCCGGCCATGCGGTGAAATAGGCGACATAGACCGGGATATTGCGTGTCACGTCTTCGGTCGAATGGCCGTGTTTCAGTTTGTCCTCGATGTAGTCGACCGAGGTGCCGAGCACGGCAGCGGCCATGCCGCGCGGATCCTGCAAGCGAACGCAGCCATGGCTGAGCGCGCGCACGTCGCGCTGGAAAAACGACTTCTGCGGCGTATCGTGCATGTAGATGGCATGCTTGTTGGGGAACAGTATCTTCAGCTCGCCCAGCGCATTGGCCTCGCTCGGCAGCTGGCGCACGCCGTAGGGTATCTTTGCGCCGTAGGCGCCCCAATTGACCGAGGACGAGGGAATGCGCTTGCCGCGGGCATTGACCACCTCGTAGCCGGCGCGATCGAGATAGCCAGGATCCCGGCGCAGCCGCGGCAGCATCTCGTTGACCAGGATCGACTGCGGCACGCCCCAGTAGGGATGGAAGTCGACCTGCTCTATCTGGTCATAGAAGAAAGCAGTCTGGTTGGTGGGCCTGCCAACCACGGCGCGGGTCTTCAGCTTCTCCTCGCCATCATCGATATAGCTCGCGGTAAAAGCCGGCTGGTTGATGAAGACGCGCGGGCTGCCAAGGTCGGAAGGCAACCAGCGCAACTCTTCGAGCGCAACCCGAACCTTCTGAATTTTGTCGGCCTTGGACGTTCCGGCCAACGATGCAACGGTACGCGGGCCGATGACGCCGTCGCCTTTCATGCCGGCCCGTTTCTGCACCGCCTTGATCACCGGCACCAGCTCCGGATCGTAGACCTCGCTGGTAGCGAGCCTCGCCAGGACC
Organism: Mesorhizobium sp. M0500; assembly: GCF_040321165.1. Classification (NCBI taxonomy): domain Bacteria; kingdom Pseudomonadati; phylum Pseudomonadota; class Alphaproteobacteria; order Hyphomicrobiales; family Phyllobacteriaceae; genus Mesorhizobium; species Mesorhizobium sp. M0500. Next base: position 93,818 of record NZ_JAMYRB010000009.1, on the reverse strand, counting down.
TCGCCATAGGCGCCGCCCATCTCGTCATCGAGATTGCGCGCGATCTTTGTCAAAAGCTTCGGCAGCTCGGGGCTGGTCTGCCCCGGCTTCAACAGCAGATTGGGATCGATGGTGATTTCGTCTTCGGCGCTGGCCTGGAGCGCTTCCAGTTCGACGCGCAGCGCCTGATACTCGGAATTCTGTGGATGCCGTGACTGGAGATAAGTGCGCACTTGCTGGGTATGGGCCAGCGTCTTCAGCACCCCTTCCATGTCGAGCGGCTTCGGCGGAAAATCGTAGTAGCCGGTCATGCGGTTGGGATCGACGCGGCCGCTTTGTGCGTCACGGGCGTAGCGCAGGACACGCGCCGACAGCGCCATCTCGAAGCGGACCAGCTCTTTCAGCCGTTCATCGGCATTGCCCGCCGATGTGCCTGCTGCCGGAACTTCGACGGTGTAGTCGGCGGGCGTCAGGCCGTAGCTCGCGGCCTCGCCCAGCACCCGCACCGCATCCTGGGCGCGGCTGCTGGGACTGATTCCCGTCACCCAGATGAAATCCGGATTGGCCGAGTAATAGGCGATCAGCGCCTTGGCGATGTCCTTCTCGGCGTAGAGGTCATAGCCGTCGAGGCCGGCAATGGCTTCGCGGAATGCAGCCCCGGTGGCCGCCGGCTCGAAAGCAGCGTCCTGAGGCGTTGCCGGTTCAGGCGCTGCCGACAGTGCCGAAAAATCGACGCGCACCAGCGGATCGCTCTTGTAGGTATAATAGGACGGGCTGCTGATTTGCGCACCATCACCGGAAGCGGCCGGCGCCCTGGGCTTCGGCTTGTATTTTGACGGTGGCGGCGGAAAGTCACCTTTCGGCGGTGCGTGTTTGACGCCGCCGCCGAAAAGCATGTCGAAGAACCCTTGCGCTTCAGCCTTCGGCGCCCCGAAGGCCAGCATTGCCGCGGCCACCGCAAACGGCAGCACGGTTGCTTTGTTTCCAAGGACTTTCATGGATCACCCGCTCCGGTTGAACCGGATCCCGTTCCGCACCGCTTTCACGGTCTCGCCCACCGCATGGCGGATGTAAGGCGTGACTACACTGATTCATACTGATTTCGTTAAGCTTCCATAAATTTCGGAACGTCTGTTGCAGAACGGTTTCACAAGATCGTGACGGGTCGAGTCAATCCGTCATCGCCCCCGATAATGGTAGTGCCCGTGAGCCAAGCCTCAAGCGTTGGCGCCGCCGTCGATGGTCAATGCCGTGCCTGTCACGAAGCGCCCTTCGGGACCGGCAAGCCAAGCGACGATGCCGGCGATCTCGTCGGCCGTGCCGAAGCGAGGCATCGCCATCTTCTGGCGCTGATGCTCGGCGTGCGGGCCGGCTGCCGGATTCATGTCGGTATCGGTCGACCCCGGATGGACGACATTGGCGGTGATGCTGCGCGGACCGAGATCGCGTGCTAAGGCCTTGGTCAGGCCAACCAAGGCAGCCTTGCTGGCCGAGTAGGCGCTCAGGCCGGCGTCCGTGGCACGCTCGGCCAGATTGCTGCCGATCGAGATGATCCGGCCACCCTCGCCCATATGCGCTGCTGCCGCCTTGGCGGCGACGAACGGTGCTCTGAGGTTGACCTCCATCGTCTCGTCGAAGTCGGCAAGCGACAGGGCATCGATCGGCGCAGCGCGCCAGATGCCGGCGCTGTTGACCAGGATGTCGAGCCGTCCGAAGGCTTTTGCTGCCTCATCGACTGCCGCCTCGATCGCCCCAGCATCGCGATTGTCGGCCTTGATGGCAAAGGCCCGCCCGCCGGCCGCCTCGATTTCCCTGACCACCGCACGCGCCCCTTCCTCGCCATTCACATAGGTGATCGCCACGCCTGCGCCGTCGGCCGCGAGCCTTCTTGCGATCGCCGCACCAATGCCGCGGCTGCCGCCGGTAACGAGGGCGGCCTTGCCGTTCAAGCTTCTGGATGACATCTGCTTCTCCATTTTGTAGTGATTGATACATAAATATCTGCCAGCCTTGCTGAACCACGTCAACCGAATTATGTATCGATCAATACAGAAAGGATGCCATGCCGGAACGAGGCCGCCCCCGCACCTTCGATCGAGCCGCCGCCTTGCGGCGGGCAATGGAAGTGTTTTGGGCCAAGGGTTATGAGGGCGCGTCGATAAGCGACCTGACCGCCGCAATGGGCATCAACTCTCCCAGCCTCTATGCCGCCTTCGGCAGCAAGGAAGCGCTGTTTCTCGAGGCAACCGAGCTTTACACGCGGGTCGAGGGAACCGAGATCTGGTCCGCGCTGGACAAGGCGCCGACCGCGCGCCAGGCGGTCGAGCGGTTCCTGCGGCAGACGGCCAGGGCCTATTCACAGACCGGTCGCCCGCAAGGCTGCCTTATCGCGCTCGGCGCTTTGCACCAGGATTCAAGCCGCGGCGCCATCTGCGATGATCTGCGCCGTCGCCGCGCCGAAAACCGCGAAGCCTTGCTGAGACGCCTCGAGAGTGGCGTCGCCGAGGGAGAGTTGCCGGCCGATTTCGACTGCGGTACGGCCGCGACCTTCTACGCGACCGTGCAGCACGGCATGTCGATCCAGGCGCGCGACGGCGCGTCGCGCTCGGCTCTTCTGGCGACGGTGGCCGGGGCGATGGCAGCTTGGATAGCGATGGCCAGCACCGGGGCGGCGTGACGGTCGAAACCGGCTGACAAGAACGATATTCAGGTCACTGCAGAGACGGCTCCAGTCTGCCGGCAACGAAGCCAACGGCACGCTCCGCCACACCCCTGTCGGCGAGAATGCGGCGGTGGCCGAGCCCGTCGGCCCAGTAAAGCCGCACATGGTCGCCGGCGCGCGCGTAGAGCCTTGCATGCTCGGCGGACACTTCGCGGTCGTTCGGCGCGTGGATCACCAGCGTCGGCAGCGGCGTGCTTGCGAGCTGGCGGTCACCGGTGAACTCGTGCAACGGCCGGCCGGCGATGCGCTCGACCCGGTCGGCCATGGCGGCCTGCGAGCGCGAGCCGACATTCAGCATGCGGCTGAAATCAGCGAAGATCGCCGGCAGCGAGCTCGGCGCGGCGATAAGCACCAGCCGCCCGGCCGCCAATCGCGGGATGTTCCTGATCGAACCGGCGACGGCGTTGGCGGCAACGGCACCACCAAAGGAATGGCCGACAATGGCCGCGAACGGGCCGAACCATTCGCCGGCAACCCGTGCCGCATCGACCGCACTGACCAGGGTAAGCCGGCGGCCCTGCGACTGGCCGTGGCCCGGCAGATCGAGCGAGACCACCTTGTAGCCGGCATCGCGATAGGCTTCGATCAGCGCGCGCATGTATTCGGTGCGCGAACGCCAACCATGGATGACGAGCACGGTGCCGGCAGTCGCCCTGCCCGGCTCGGGCCGGAATTCATGCACCATGACGCAGCCGGTTCTGGTCTTTAGCCGGTGATGGCGTGCCTGGGTCATGAAATCGGCGGCGCGATCAATTGCGCTGCGCTCGCCTTTGCTCAAGCTCTTCTCGTGCGGCGTGCGGCAGAACAGCTCGAATGCAGCACGCCCGGTGAGTCGCGGTGCCACATGCTCAGCCACGCCGAACGTGCCGCGGATGACCTTCAGTCCAAATGATGCCATAGTGGCGATCCATTCATTGGTTCAAGCATGAACATAATAGTTCAAACATGAACATTAAGCAAGACCTGCCCTGGGACAACCCGCGTTTTCGCAACTGGGTCGCGGTGGCGCGCGCCTGCCATGTGGTGGAACGCACCCTGGCGGTGAAGCTTGCGCCGCTCGACCTGAAGCCGGCGCAGCTCGACGTGCTGATGAACCTCTACCGTCATCCCGGCATGTCGCAGCACGACCTTGCTCGTCGGCTGCTGGTCGGCCGCTCCAACATCACCATGCTTTTGCCTCAGCTGGAGACCCGCGGCCTGCTGCGCCGCGAGGGCGACGAGAAGGACAAGCGCGTGCTGAGGCTGACCTTGACAGAGGCCGGCGAGGCACTGCTGATGCAGGCGCTGAAGGTCCATATGGCGCTGATCGAGAAGGCGATGAGCCAGTCGACGCCGGAACAATGTGACATGATCGGCGAACAGATGCGTAGGATTGCCGAGGTTTTGAAGACCGCCTGACAGCCCAGTGCTCCACCACCAAATGCTTCACCACATCGATTTTTTCGCGCGCTCGGGCCATTCCTTGTCGTAGACCTCGCCGTCAATGTTCTTGCGGCTGGTGATTTCCAGGATTTGGCCGGGAGTCGGCAGCGATCTCGGGTCGACATGCCTTGCCGGATTCCACAGTTCCGATCGGTGGATGGCGCGGGCGCACTGGAAATAAACCGCATCGATCTCGATGATCGTCACCGAGCGCGCCGGCTTGCCCTCGACGGCGAACGAGGCGCAGAGCCCGGTGTCGGTGGTGATGTGGGCGCGGCCATTGACGCGCAGCGTCGTGCCGGAACCCGGCACGAGGAACAGAAGCGCGACGCGCGGATCGCGAAGGATGTTCCTTAGCGAATCGGCACGGTTGTTGCCGCGCCGGTCCGGCATCATCAGCGTTTTCGGATCGTGGATGCGGACGAAGCCGGCGAGATCGCCGCGCGGCGAGCAGTCCAGCCCTTCTGGCCCGCAGGTTGCGAGCGCGGCAAACGGCGAAGCCTCGATGATAGCTGCGTATTCGCGAATCAGCTGGTCGAGTTCCTTGACCACCGACGCCTCGCCGGGCGGGCCATAGAGCGCTTCAAGCTGTTCGATGCTGGTGATCATGGACATGTTTTCGTCTCCAAAGCTTTGCCGGCGCTACTCCAGATGGATGACGTTTTCACGACAAGTGCCCGTTTGCCGGTCATCAGGAAACGGGTGTCGAGGCAACGCAAACAAGGGCAAACCGCTTTACCTGCATGATCGTGCCAACGGATACGGAGGTCAAAAATGGATAAACCGCTCGACCGGCGACGCACCGCCATGGAACTTATTGAAAACATGTTCAATGTTGAAATGCGTTTCCTGCAATCAGGCTCGGAGAGCCTCGATGTGCTTGCCGGCGCATTTCATGCCGACATTGTCGTGCATGAGCCGCGCTCCCTGCCCTATGCCGGTGACTGGAACGGCCTCGACGGCGTTGGCGCCCTTTTCCGCAAAATGCGGGAAATCTGGAGCGACGTGGCGGTGGAGGACCTTCAGGTCGCCCAAAACGATGACACGGTGTTCATGAGCTGCTCGCTTTCGCTGACATCGCGGGCCAATGGTGCAACCATCAAACAGCCGTTTGCCGAAGTCTTGCGCTTCAAGGATGATCGGCTGATCGAAGGTACGCCGTTTTATCACGACACCAGCGAGATACTGGCAATCCTGCGTTGACCTGAGAGTCCTGCGGGATCCATTCAACGGTCGCGGCTCAGCCCCTTCTCTTCCAGTTCGGCGAGATAGGCGGCCCAGCGTGCATCCTTCTCATGACCCAGCGTATGCAGGTAATTCCAGGTGAAGATGCCGGTATCATGGAAATCGTCGAAGGTGATGCGCACGGCATAATTGCCGACCGGCTCGATCTTCAGAATCGTTACATTGCGCTTGCCGGGAACGGTGACGCGCTGTTCGGGCGAATGGCCCTGCACCTCGGCCGATGGCGAGGCGACGCGCAGCAGCTCGGCCGACAATTCGAACGGCTGATGGCCCGGAAAGGTGACGGAAAGCAGCTTGCGGTCCTTCGAGACCCTGAGTTCTTTTGGCGCTGTCATGCTGATGGATCCTGCGGAATACCACCCTTCCCTACGCCGCTTCGCGTCGAGGGAACAGGCCGTTTCAGAACTTCCGACATGATCTGTCGGCGTCGGAATGTTACCGATGATCGCGAGCTTCTATCTTGAATGCCAAGTTGGCTCGTATCACATAGCCATATATAACGAAGCCGTTCACGCCCACGGGAAGCGCACAAGCATGGATATGATCGATCCTTTCGGTCGCACGATCACCTACCTGCGCGTGTCGGTCACCGACCGCTGCGATTTCCGCTGCACCTATTGCATGGCCGAGGACATGACGTTCCTGCCGAAGAAGGACCTGCTGTCGCTGGAAGAGCTCGACCGGCTCTGCACGGTCTTCATCGAAAAGGGTGTGCGCAAGCTCCGCCTCACCGGCGGTGAGCCGCTTGTGCGCAAGAACATCATGCACCTGGTACGCCAGCTTTCGCGGCATCTCGAGAGTGGTGCACTGGAAGAGCTGACGCTGACCACCAACGGATCGCAGCTTTCCCGCTTTGCCACCGAGCTCGCCGACTGCGGCGTCAAGCGCATTAACGTCTCGCTCGATACCCTCGATGCCGACAAATTCCGCCAGATCACCCGCTGGGGCAATCTGGACAAGGTCATGGACGGCATCGACGCCGCGCAGGCGGCCGGGCTGAAGGTAAAGCTCAACGCCGTGGCGTTGAAGGACTTCAATGACGCCGAATTGCCGGAAATGCTGCGCTGGGCGCATGGCCGCGGCATGGATCTGACGGTCATCGAAACCATGCCGATGGGCGAGATCGACGCCGACCGCACCGACCAGTATTTGCCGCTGTCGCTGCTGCGCGCGGCTCTCGAACGCCAGTTCACGCTAAGCGACATTCCCTACAAGACCGGTGGCCCGGCCCGCTATGTCCAAGTCGCCGAGACCGGCGGACGGCTGGGCTTCATCACGCCGATGACGCATAATTTCTGCGAAAGCTGCAACCGGGTCCGGCTGACCTGCACCGGCACCCTTTACATGTGCCTCGGCCAGGAAGATGCCGCCGACCTGCGCGCGCCGCTGCGTGCGTCGGAAGGCAACGAGCTGGTCGCCGATGCCATCGACGAAGCAATCGGCCGCAAGCCCAAAGGCCACGACTTCATCATCGATCGCCGCACCAACCGTCCGTCGGTGTCGCGGCATATGAGCGTCACCGGCGGCTGATTTTTCGCCGATTTCGTGCAAGAATAATCGCCTTGGTATCGGCGCGAGGCAAAGCGTGCAGCGGTTTTTTGCAGTCCTGACGTTTTTCGGAGTGATGGCGGGGACCACGGCAGTTGCCGCGCCATTTACCTACACGAACGAGCGCTTCGGTACCATCTGCACCTTTCCGGATGAAATCTTCACTCTTCGCCAGCCTGAGCCGGACAATGGCGATGGACAACAATGGCTCACTGCCGATGGCGCCAGCCTGATCTGTTCGGGTATCCTCAACATCGATGATGACACCCCGACAGCCTTCGTCTCCGCCGAGAGGGCCAGCAAGGAACCTGGCTACAGGATCACCTACAGCAAGACCGGCAAGGACTGGGCGGTGCTGTCGGGCATCAAAGGCGGGAACATCTTCTATGAACGCCGCCTGTTCGGAAAAGACGGTGTCATCCGCACGGTCTGGATCGACTACCCGCCAGCCCTGAAATCGAAATACGACCCGCTCGTCGATGCGATCGCCGGCAGCCTCAGGGGACCGTGAGCATCCGGCGACGTCAGAACTTATTGGCAGCCTATTGTTTTTGCTAGCGAGTCACGGTTGTTGGCGCGTGTAGTCATATCGTACGGCAAGCCATTTTTTGCCGCTGCCATTGGCCTGGAGGAAATGTTGCTCGGCCACTTCGTGATTGTCGCCGTCCCTGGAAATGACGAAATCGGAGGCCGTGAACCGCCCTTCGACCTCCGGGCCGAAGCCGACGAAACCAAGCGGCTGGAACAGCAGTGAAATCTTGCCGTCCTCCTCGCCACCAAAACTCCAGGCGGGCATGATCCCTGCCGGGAAACGGGTGTCCATGGAGACATACTTCCAGCGGCCCTCCACCCGGTCATAGCTCAAATAGGCTATCCGCTGGAAGTCCGGCATTTTCGACCCGGGCGCCGGGCGCATCACCTCCTGCATGAAGGGACCGATCATCGTGCGCTCGGCCACCAGCCCCGTCATCACGATCGGCTGGGCGCCGGGCGTTGGCCAGATCGTGTTGACGACGGACCATTTCCCGACGCGGCGAGCGAGCTCATCCGCTTCGTGACCCGGCGTGGACATCCGTTCGACTGCCGACGCCGAAGCGCCGTTCTCGGCGAACGCAGGCGCTATCGCCATGAGGATAACCGCCAGGGCAGAGGAGAACCGGAAAGCCGACGAAACATGCCGCCTGCTGCCTGTGCCAAGCCAGTCCGCATTGCCTCGTGCATTCATCATGGACCATCTCCCCAACACGATCAGAAGCTTACAATGACCAATTTGGTGAATCTTGCCGAGCAAATTTGATCTCGTCGAAAAATTCTCCTCGAGCCGCAGTGTGACAAATTTGCCCTCCGAACCCATCCTTTAGAACGGCACCTTTTTTGGGGTCACACCCAGAAAAGGTCTTGTCCGCAAACGGTCACCGGATTTACCGCAAGCCCATTCGGGCCTAGCCTCTGCTCTGGAGCGGTTCTTCGCCCAGTGGGGGAATACGATATGCGCAAACTCATTCTTTCTCTTGCATTGCTCAGCCTCGCGGCCCTGCCCGCGGGGGCTCAGTCGATCGGCGGCACCTATGCCGTGGCCGGCACCAATTTCGATGGGTCGTCCTATGGTGGCGACGCGACGATCACGCTGACCAGCGAGACGACCTGCACGATCCATTGGGAGACAGGCGGCTCGTCCTCGGACGGTATCTGCATGCGCAACGACGATGCCTTCTCCGCCGGCTATGTCATGGGCAAGGCGGTCGGTCTAGTCGTCTACAAGGTGCAGGAAGACGGCTCGCTGCATGGCCTGTGGACGATTGCCGGCAAGGAAGGCAACGGCACCGAGGTACTGACGCCCAAATAAGCCCTGCCGCTCTTGCGCGGCAGATGTCACGGGCCACAGAAAGGCTGTGGCCCAGCCCTTTGACGTTGCTGTCTTGTGGGTGCCTGCTAGACGCTCGCTGCAGGACTCACCCGGTAATCGCCTTGCCTCTTTCGCCAAACCTCCGCGGCGCGTTGTTCATGATGGTGGCCATGGCTGGTTTCACTCTCAACGATGCGATCACCAAATTCTCATCGGAATCGATGAACATGGCGCAGGTCATGCTGATCCGCGGCGCCTTCGCTTCGCTGTTCGTTGGCCTGCTTGCGTGGCAACGGGGCGCGCTTGCCCGGCCAGGTTCGATGCTGCAGCCGACCGTTGCGCTGCGCGTCGCCGGCGAGGCCGGCGCCACCGTGTCGTTCCTGGTTGCTCTGGCACATCTTCCGATCGCCAATGTCTCCGCCGTACTGCAGGCGCTGCCGCTGGCGGTGACGATGGGCGCCGCGCTTGTGTTCAACGAGGGCGTCGGCTGGCGGCGCTGGCTGGCCATTGCCGCCGGTTTTGCCGGCGTGCTGATCATCGTGCGGCCCGGCTTCGAAGGGTTCAGCGTCTTTTCTCTGCTGGCGCTGGCCAGCGTCGCATGCTGCGCGGTGCGCGATCTCGCTACCAAGCGGATCCCGCAGGCAATTCCAACATTGCTGGTGTCGACCGCCACCGCACTTGCCATGACAGTTCTGGGCGCGGCACTGCTTTCGCCGATGGGCGGCTGGACACCGATGACAGGACAAAGCACGGCGTTCCTGGCGCTGGCGGCGGTGCTCGTGCTCATCGGCTATCACTTCATCATCACGGCGATGCGGGTGGGCGATATCTCCTTCATCGCGCCGTTTCGCTACACCGCCCTGCTCTGGTCGATCTTGCTTGGCTTCACGATCTTCGGCGATGTCCCCGATCTGCCGACGATCCTCGGTGCCACGATCATCATCGCGTCAGGCCTCTATGCACTCTACCGCGAACGGATCGTCGGACGGCGAAAAACAGCCGCCGAAAGCACTGGACCGGACATGGCGCTGGACGGCATATAGAGTGACTGTCGACGACTGTCTGATTTGAAAACTGGATTTTGGGTCTAGGCAGCAAACGATGGGCCGACATATCGCAGGGATCATTCTGGCCGGCGGCCGATCGAGCCGGATGGGTGGCGGCGACAAGACGCTGCTTGCGCTTGGCGACGGTACCCTGCTCGACCGTGTCGTTTCGCGCCTTGGCCCGCAGGTCGGACCGCTCGCGCTAAACGCCAATGGCGATCCGACACGGTTTGCCGCGACGGGGCTTCCGGTGCTTGCCGACACTGTCAAAGGTTATGCCGGGCCGCTTGCCGGGATCCTGACCGGCCTCGAATGGGCTTCCGACACGACCTGCCAGGCGCTGGTCACGGCTGCCGGCGATACGCCTTTCCTGCCCAGGGATATGGTCGAGCGGCTGCTCGCGGCAGCCGACGAACGCCCCGGCTCGATTGCGGTCGCCTGTTCCGGCGGCAAACGGCATCCGACCTTTGCACTCTGGCCGCTAGGGTTAGATCAGGTCTTGCGACAATTTCTCGTCGAGGAAGACAACCGGCGCGTTGCGGCGTTCATCGACCGGCACGGTTTTGTCGAGGTGGAATTTCCCATCCTGAAATCCGGCGGGGCCGAGATCGATCCGTTCTTCAACATCAACACTCCCGACGACCTTGCCCAGGCCGTGCATCTGTTGCAGAGCATCGAGCCATGAAAAGACGTATTTTCGGCATCACCGGCTGGAAGAACTCCGGCAAGACGACATTGACCGAAAAGCTGGTAGCCGAACTCGTCCGGCGCGGCTGGAAAGTGTCGACGGTAAAACACGCCCATCATGATTTCGACATCGACAAACCCGGAGCGGACAGCTTTCGCCACCGGCAGGCGGGAGCGATGGAGGTCGCGGTCGTGTCGGGCAGGCGCTGGGCGCTGATGCACGAATTGCGCGGCGAGGACGAGCCGACGCTAGACGCGATCCTGTCACGGCTGGCACCGTGCGACATCGTGTTGGTCGAGGGTTACAAGCGCGAAGCGCACAAGAAAATCGAGACGAGACGGCTCGAGGCCAAGGACCGGACACCGCTCTCGGCAGGCGATCCACACATTGTCGCCATCGCCTCCGACTTCCCCATTGTCGGCGAAGACCTGCCGGCCTTCGATCTCGACGACACGAATTCGATAGCTGACTTCATCGAGCGCGCCACAAGCCTGTCGCGCTGAAAATGCGGCAGAAGACAGTTTCCGCCCACTTGCTTTCCAATTTAGGCGTCTGACCCAGCGTCATCGCTTTCTGAACATGACCTTCCCTCAAGCGACGGTTTTGCAGTTGCTTTTTCTTGGGAAAGAATGGGAATATCGCATCAGCGGGCGGTCAAAAGCACCGCCCACAGAGCCGTTCGGGAACGACGGCCGGGACCAACAGAGAGGACCATTATGCGTATTGCACTGCGTATCGCGCTTGCCGCTTCGGCTGCGCTGCTGACGCTTGGCGTTGCCCAGGCCCAGGAAAAGACCTTGAGGATCGGCACCGAGGGAGCCTATCCCCCATTCAACAATCTGACAGCCGACGGCCAGCTCGTAGGCTTCGATATCGACATTGCCAAGGCGCTCTGCGACGAGATGAAGGTGAAGTGCACCTTTGTCGCGCAGGACTGGGACGGCATCATTCCCGCCCTTCAGGCAGGCAAGTTCGACGCCATCGTCGCGTCGATGTCGATCACGCCGGAACGCGCCGAGAAGGTCGACTTCACCCACAAATATTACAATACGCCGCCGGCGATTGCCGCGCCCAAGGACACCGACATCAAGGGTGTCACCAAGGAAGATTTGGCCGGCAAGACGATCGGCGTGCAGGCGTCCACCACGCATTTCAACTATTCGACCAAGACTTATACCGACAGCACCGTCAAGCCGTACCCGACCGCACAGGAATACCAGCTCGATCTGGCCAATGGCCGGCTCGATGCCGCCAATGACGACATCGTCGTGCTGCAGCAATGGCTGGATTCGCCGGACGGCGCCTGCTGCAAGCTGGTCGGCACAATCAAGCCGGTCATCGAAATCCACGGTCCGGGCGCCGGCATTGCCGTGCGCAAGGGCGAGACCGATCTGGTCAACCAGTTCAATGCGGCGATCGACGCCATCCGAGCAAACGGAAAGTACAAGGAAATCAACGACAAATACTTCAAATATGATGTTTATGGCGGCGAGTCCTGATCGACCGACATACGAGGACTTGAACGGCGGGAGATTCCCGCCGTTCTTATAAGGATGCCGCGCACGAGGGGTGACGCGGCACGGGTCTCAAAGAGCCTCAAGGAGAACAGGCAGGCGGATGCAGAGCGCACTGACGCTTCTCAGTTGGGGACCCGAAGGCTGGCTCGACGACATCGCCGCGGGTGTGTTTGTCACGGTATGTCTTGCGCTGGCCACTCTGCCCTTCGGGCTGACGCTCGGCTTTTTCGTGGCGCTGGCCAAACAATCGGAAGAGCCGTCGCTGAGACTGGCCGGGAACATCTACACCACGATTTTTCGCGGAATACCCGAGCTGCTCACGCTGTTTCTGATCTTCTTCGGCGTCCCATTGATCCTGCAGTACATTGTCCGGCTGGTGAGCCCCGGAACGTCCGCCGACGTCAACAGCTTCGTCGCCGGCATGATCGCGCTGTGCTTCATTTTCTCCTCTTATTCCAGCGAGGTGTTTTTATCCGCCTTCCGCGCGATTCCAAAAGGGCAATATGAGGGAGGCTATTCGGTTGGCCTGTCCAGCGGCCAGACGATGCGGCTGATCGTGCTGCCGCAGTTGATCCGCATCGCGTTGCCCGGACTTGCCAATCTCTGGCTTATCCTGCTCAAGGACACCGCGCTCGTCTCGGCCGTCGGCCTCAACGAGATCCTCCGGCAGAGCGGGGTTGCCGCTCGCGTCACCAAGCACGCGTTCCTGTTTTACGGTTTCGCCGGCCTCATCTATCTCCTGCTGGCGATCGTCTCCTCCTTCGGCATCAACGCGATCGAACGAGCGGTCGGCGGCAGCGAGGTCAAGAGATGAGCCTTGCCACCGACACGCTGAAAGTCGACCGGCCGCCGCCGCCCGCACGCGGCTGGTCGCGCCAACGCATCCTCGGCCATGTCCTAGTCGGCCTGTGGATCGCTCTCGGCATTGGCATGGTCGTCTACCTGGTCGCTGCGTGGAACCCGGAGTTCTTCCAGAAATATGCACCCGGCTACATATCCGGCCTCGGCATCACCCTGTTGCTGGTTGCCATCTCGATTGTGCTTGGCGCGATCCTGTCCGTGCCGATCGCCTATGCACGCATGTCGAAGAACCCGATCCTTTCGGGGTTCGCCTATGCCTATGTCTATTTCTTTCGCGGCACGCCGCTGTTGGCGCAGACCTTCCTGGTCTACTATGGGGTCGGCTCCTTCCGGCCGGAGCTCGAGATGGTCGGACTGTGGGGCTTCTTCCGCGAAGCGTTCAACTGCGCGATCTTCGCCTTTTCGCTGAATACGGCCGCGTACCAGGCCGAGATTTTGCGTGGCGCGATCGAGAGCGTGCCAAGGGGCCAGTGGGAAGGTGCCGCCTCGCTCGGCCTGCACAAACTGCAGACGATGTGGAAGATCATCCTGCCGCAGGCGCTGATCGTCGCGTTGCGCCCGTATGGCAACGAGATCATCCTGATGATCAAGGGCTCGGCAATCGTCGCCATCATCACGGTCTACGATTTGATGGGCATCACCCGGCTCACCTATGCGCGCACCTTCGACTTCCAGTCGTATATCTGGGCGGCGATCATCTATCTGATCATCGTGGAAACATTGCGCCACGGCGTCGAGTGGATCGAACGGCGCATCACCATCCATCTGCACCGCTGACTCCCATCGCCTTGCCTGATCCGGTAAGAAGACCGCAAAGCAGGCTTCTAAGGGATTCGAAAACATGGCTTCGGTGGCATTTCTTGGTCTTGGCGTCATGGGCTATTCGATGGCCGGACATCTCAAGAACAAGGGCGGTCACGACGTCACCGTCTACAACCGCACCAGGGCCAAGGCCGAGCAGTGGGTTGCCCAGCATGGCGGCAGCTTCGCCGCGACACCAGCAGAGGCGGCCGCGGGCAAGGACTTCGTCTTTTCCTGCGTCGGCAATGACGACGATCTGCGCTCGGTGACGACCGGTGCCGGAGGCGCCTTCAATTCCATGAAGAAAGGCGCCATCTTCATCGACAACACCACGGCATCGGCGGAGGTCGCGCGCGAACTGGCGCAGCAGTCGCAAGCGCTCGGGTTTGCGTTCCTCGACGCCCCGGTCTCCGGCGGTCAGGCAGGCGCCGAGAACGGCATGCTGACCGTGATGGTCGGCGGCGAGCCCGACGCCTTCGACAGGGCCAGGCCAGTCATAGATGCTTATGCCCGCATGGTCGGATTGATGGGATCGGCCGGGGCTGGCCAACTCACCAAGATGATCAACCAGATCTGCATCGCCGGCCTCGTTCAGGGCCTGGCGGAGGGCATCCATTTCGGCAAGAAGGCTGGGCTCGACATCGAAAAGGTAATCGAGGTTATCTCCAAGGGCGCCGCCGGTTCCTGGCAGATGGAGAACCGCCACAAGACGATGAATGCCGGCAAATATGATTTCGGCTTCGCCGTCGACTGGATGCGCAAGGATCTTGGCATCTGCCTCGCCGAGGCCGACCGCAACGGCGCCAAACTGCCGGTGACGGCACTTGTCGACCAGTTCTACAAGGACGTGCAGGCGATGGGCGGCAAGCGCTGGGACACGTCCTCGCTGCTGGCGCGGCTGGAGAAATAGGATTTCACTGTGGCCGAGCTTTCGCCTCAATCCAGCGCCGATGAAATCGTCGCTCATCTGCGCTCGATCGCCTCAGAGGAAAATCGACTTGGCATGCTGCGCTACGGTATCAAGATCGAACGTGCGCTCGGTATCTCGCATGGCGTGCAGCGGCAGATTGCCAAGAAAATCAAGCGCAACCATGAGCGTGCCTTCGAGCTTTGGCAGACAGGCATCATGGAGGCGCAGTTCATCGCTTCCGTGACAGCCGATCCGGAGCGGTTCTCCGCCGCGGATGCAAGACGATGGGCGGCGACTTTCGACTCGTGGGATATCGTCGACGGGGTCTCCGATCTCTTTGTCGATACGGATTGCTGGAAGGAATTGATCGCCGAATTCGCGGTCGACGAACGGGAATTCGTTCGACGCACGGCTTTTGCGATGATGGCCTGGTCGGTGGTCCACCGGAAGAAGGAACCCGAGACGACCTTCCTCGAATTCCTGCCGATCATCGAAGCGCATGCGACCGACGGCCGCAATTTTGTGAAGAAGGCCGTGAACTGGGCGCTTCGTTCGATCGGCAAGCGATCGATGAATTTGCACGGCCCTGCCCTTGCCGTGGCGCTAAAACTGGCGGCCTCGACAGACAGGACCGCACGCTGGATCGGCAAGGACGCCGTGAAGGAACTTTCCGATGCCAAGACGCTCGAGCGGCTCGCCGCCAGAAAAGCTTGACCTGAGCGAAGTGCGCTTCACGGAGGTGACGCAATCGACGCGCGCCGATTTCGAAAACCTGTTCGAGCAACCCGGCGGGCCGAAATACTGCTGGTGTATGGCTTGGCGCAATCTCGACCGCCGCGAGCATGTCGAGAACGACGAGAAGAAACGCGCGATGATGACGCTGATCGACGCCGGCACGCCGGTCGGCATTGTCGCCCAGATCGATGGCCGGACCGTCGGCTGGTGCTCGATTGCGCCGCGCGAGACCTACCGCAAGCTGTCACGGCAGCAGGACGATAGCGAGATGGGCATCTGGTCGATCGTCTGCTTCTATGTACCGAAAGCGCTGCGCGGCGGCGGGCTGGCAAGCGCATTGCTCGACGCGGCCATCGATCACGCCTTTGCCAAAGGCGCCAGGACGATCGAAGCCTATCCCGTCGACCAGGCTTCGCCGAGCTACAGCTTCATGGGTTTTCGCGACATGTTCGTCGCCCGCGGCTTTCGCGAGATCGGCATGACCGGCTCGCGCCGGCATGTGATGCGGCTTGAGCGTTGACCTGTGGGGCAGCGGCAGCTTTACTTGCTGGCATAGGCCGCAGATCAAGGCTCAACAATGGAGCAGCAATGAGCAACCGTCTCAAATCAGGAGCGATCCTGGCGGCCGCGGTGTTCGTGTCCATTGTGGCAGACAGTGCTTGCGCCGGGACGATGCATATTTTCTGGAAGGATCTGCGCCCGGCGACCCAGGCAGCCGCCGAAAGCGTCGGACTGCCGATGATCGCGGCCAAAATGCCCGATCATGGCGAGACGCTGTCTCTCAATCTGCAGGACAAGATCGTGCAGCTCGCGGGCTATGCGCTGCCAGTCGATCGCGACGGCGATCTCGTCTACCAGTTCCTGCTGGTGCCGTGGACGGGAGCCTGCAGCCACATGCCGACGCCGCCGCCCAACCAGATCGTCCTCGTCACGCCTGCACACCCTTACAGGATGTCCGAGGCCTACCAGCAGGTTTCGGTGACCGGCGCCTTGCAACCGGGTATGGAGAAGAGCCAGCTTTTCATTCTTGACGGCGTCAGCGTCATCCAGTCGGGTTACACCGTGCACAAGGCCGAGGTGGTCAACGTCGATACGGTGCCGGACACGATCACGCTGCCGGTCAACTCGCCATGGACTTTCCTGAACAAAAAGAAGAACTAAACAGACGAATCTCAGGCGGCGTTGGCGCCGGATTCCTTGTCGAGCATCATGTAATCCAGCGGCATCTCGGTCGTGTATTTGATCTGCTCCATGGCGAAGGAAGACGACACGTCGCGGATCTCGATCTTGGCGATCAGCCGCTTGTAGAAGGCGTCGTAGGCGGCGATATCGGGCACCACGACGCGCAAGAGATAGTCGACGTCGCCGCTCATGCGATAGAATTCGACCACTTCCGGGAATTCCTGGATGACCTCCGAAAAGCGCCGCAGCCATTCATGGCTGTGCGAATTGGTGCGGATCGAGACGAACACCGTGACCCGCACATTGACCTTTTCATGATCGAGGATGGCGACGCGCCGCTTGATGACGCCCTCTTCCTCGAGCTTCTGGATGCGCCGCCAGCACGGCGTCGTCGACAGGCCGACCTTCTTGGCGACGTCGGCGACTGCAAGCGTCGCATCCTCCTGCAGGAGGCGGAGAATTTTTCTATCAAGGCGGTCCATTGGGTGCTCCCCTGATGCAAGTCGTCCAAGTGCGCAGCGGCCTTGGCACAACGACATGCATAAAAACAAGAATTTAACGCGCGTCCCCTCATGCGCGACGCGCTTCGAGGAATGGATTACCATAATCCCTCTTGCTCGAGCCTATTACAAGAAAGAAATTCTGCCGCATAGTGCGAAAGCGAGTGATTTCTTGCTGAATGCCTAGCCGAGGCGATAGCGGATTTCCGATCTCAGGAAGGGCAGCAAATCCATTTCAAACCATGGATTGCGCTTCAGCCAACCGGTGTTGCGCCAGGACGGGTGCGGCAGCGGCAGGACTTTCGGGTCGATTGCCGCCGCCCAGATGGCACGCCAATCCATGACCGTTTCCGTCAGCGAGGGACGGCGCGCCGCGCCCATATGCCAGCTTTGCGCGTAGATGCCGATCGTCAGCACCATATCGACTTGCGGCATCAGCGCCATCAGCGATGTGCGCCAGGCCGGCGCACATTCGCGGCGCGGCGGCAGGTCGGCGCCCTTGGCGTCCTGGCCGGGAAAGCAAAAGCCCATCGGCACGATGGCGAATTTGTCCGTGTCGTAAAATTCCTCGCTGCCGACGCCCAGCCAGCTTCGCAGCCGGTCGCCGGAGGCGTCGGTGAACGGCATCCCTGTAATGTGAACCTTGGTACCCGGCGCCTGGCTGGCGATCAGGATACGCGCACTCGACGATGGCCTGAGCACCGGACGCGGCTGGTGCGGCAACGGCCTGCCGGCCGGGTTATCGACGCAGATGCGGCAAGCGCGTACTCGCGCCGTCAAGGCTTCCAACTCTTCGCTCATTCGGAATTCATTGTCAGGCGGCGGCACTCGGCCGGCTGGAGATTTCTCGATACCAGCGCAGCACGTTGGTGCACTCTTCAGGTACCTTGATGCGAGCCGGCTTCATGAAGTCGATGGCGACCAGCCCGGTGATGTCGGCGATCGAATAGGCATCGCCGGCGACGAATTCCCTGCCGGTGAGCTCAGCGTCCAGAAACCTCAGGAATTCGATCGCCTTCGGCTTGTTGGCCTCGCCCCATTCGGGGATTTGCGGGATCTCCCATTCCCTCATTGCGGGGTGGATATGCCGGAACGCCGCGGCGACGCAGCCGAACAGATTGAACTCCACACGTCTTTGCCACATCTCGACGATTGCCTTGCCGAGCGCCCCATCCCCGAACAAAGCCGGCTTGGGGTGCAGTTCCTCGAAGTAACGACAGATTGCGACGGATTCGGTGATGATGGTGCCGTCATCGAGCTCGAGCACCGGCAGACGCTTCAGCGGATTGCGCGAGCTGACCGGCTGCTCTTTGTGCTCCAGCGCGCCCATGTCGACGGGCACCAGCGGAACCTGAAGTCCCTTTTCGGCCAGAAAAATCCGAACCCGGCGTGGATTGGGCGCGCGCCCGCCGTCGAACAGCTTCATCTCTATCCTCCTCGTCCGTCCCGACGAACTATAGGCACAACTCACCAGAAGCGAATAATTTCACGCAAGGCATCGCCGATCGACGCCAAGGTGCCGTGCTTTCTTTCGACCAGCTCGTGGCCGTGGCTCTCGCGCCAGTTCTTCGGCTCGTCGAAAGTTCCGCCCCAGATGCCGGCTTTGCCCGCGCGCGCAGCAGCTTCCTCGGTCTCGAAATCGCCAAAGGCGACCGCCCAGCCGGCCTCGACCTGCGCGCGGTTGAGATCCTTGCCGCCGGCCTTGCAGTCGCCGAGCAGCCTGCCGTAGCGGTCGCGCTGCCAGCCGCTGCAGGAGACGGCTTTGCCGCCGATCAACCGCACCAGGGACTGCCGCGCGAGCTTGCCGCAAGGATAGTCGGCACCGTCCTTGCGACAGATCTGCGAATATTCCGGCGCGTCGATGCCACGCATGCGGACACGCTCGCTGCCGAGGGTGATGCTATCGCCGTCATTGACGGTGGCCGCGCCCTCCGTCTTGCGCGTCTCGATCCGGTCGAGGCGCGCCGCCAGGAGGATCGCCAGGCCGAGCACGATGAGTGTCAGCCCATAGTCCATTACTCGGCGCCACAGGCTTCGCGGACGTGGCGCATAGTATCGCTGGCGCGGCCATCGCGACCACGAACGGCTCATATGGCAAACCGTTGGTTAATCATTCGAACGTAGCTTAACGATTTGAAATTGCTGCCCGCGTAAATTGAAGACTTCATGCCCCTGCAACGCTCGACCACGGCGGACAAGTTTATTGTGGACCGCAGGAAACGCCATCGCAACAGCGATGTCGCGCGCGCGGTGCGCAAGACGCGCGACCGTCTTTCGCAGCAAGCCGGAAATCCCGACTTCGACCGCGAGCTGTTGAAGCTCCACGCGCTTTCGATGACCGGCGGCGTGATCGTCATTCCGCTGCTCGTTCTGGCAACGGCCGCGGCAGGCCTGTTCGCGGGCATCGGCAAGGAGATCGGCGTCTGGGCGCTGTTCACATTCATCTGCTATACCATCGTTGCATTCATGGCCAGACGCGTCACTCAAGCGTCCGAACTCAACCCGCTGGAAACGCATAGGGATTTCCTGATCGGCCATTTTCTGTGCGGGCTTGGCTGGGCTTGGTTCGCATGGCTCGGCTGCGAAACTTGCCAAATGGATCAGTTCCAGGTCGCCAAGGCGGTGGTGCTGCTGCTCGCCATGTCGGCAACCGCGATCCTGGCCTCGTCCCTGCGCGGTGCGCTGTTGGCGACCTTCGCCCTCCCGGTCGCCATCTATGCTTATGCCAGTGCGAAATTATGGATGCCGGTCGAAGTGATCATGGCAGGCTTGCTGATCGCCTCGTTGCCTTTCTTCGCCTATGTAGCGCGCCAGCTCAACCGTTCCTCGCTGATGCTGCTGTCGTTCCGCTCCGAAAAGGATGCGCTGATCGCCGAACTGGAGACGGCGAAATCGATGTCGGACGAGGCACGGCGGCGGGCGGAAGACGCCAATCTGGCGAAATCGCGTTTCCTGGCCTCGATGAGCCACGAACTGCGCACGCCGCTCAACGCCATTCTCGGCTTTTCCGAAGTGATGGCCAACGAGGTGCTCGGCCCGATGAGCAACCCGACCTATCGCGACTATGCCCGTGACGTGCACGACTCCGGACAGCATCTGCTCGACCTGATCAACGAAATTCTCGATTTGTCGCGCATCGAAGCGGGCCGCTACCAGCTCAACGAGGAGCCGATGATGCTGCTCTCCGTCGTCGAGGATTGCTGCCACATGATGGAGCTGAAGGCGCGCAACAAGGACATCCGCATCGTCCAGGATTTCGAAAACGCCTTGCCGCGCTTGTTCGCCGACGAACGCGCGGTGCGGCAGATTGCGCTCAACCTGTTGTCCAATGCCATCAAGTTCACCGCCACCGGCGGCGAAATCCGCGTGCGCGTCGGCTGGACGGCGGGCGGCGGGCAATATCTCTCCGTCAAGGACAATGGGCCGGGCATACCGGAAGACGAGATTCCGATCGTGCTTTCGGCCTTCGGCCAGGGCTCGATCGCCATCAAGAGCGCCGAACAGGGCACCGGGCTTGGCCTGCCGATCGTGCAAGGCCTGCTGGCCATGCATGGCGGCGAATTCCAGCTCCATTCCAGGCTGCGCGAAGGCACCGAGGCGATCGCCATCTTCCCGCTGAGCCGGGTGATGGAGGAACTGCCGGCGCTGCCGACCAAGGCGGTTGCCTCGCGCCGGCGCTGAATGCTTAACCGCGGACCGCGGCTGCCATGCCGGAGCTGGTCAGCGCGGCCGCCTTGACCAAGCCGGCGGCAAGCGCCGCCCCTACCCCCTCGCCTTGACTGACGCCCAGATCGAGCAGCGGGCGAAGGCCGAGGCGCTCGGCGGCCTTGGCATGACCAGACTCTGGCGACAGGCTTGCGAGGAGACAATGATCGAGCGCGGCGGGGTTGGCGGTATGTAGGACACCAGCGGCCGCAGTCACCGCAAACCCATCGAGCAGCACCGGGATCTTCTGCATCCGCGCCGCCAGAATGGCGCCGCAGATCGCGGCGAATTCCCGCCCGCCGACCCGGCGCAGCGCTTCCAGCGGGTCCTTGAGGCTCGCGCCGTGAAACGCGACCGCGGCATCGACCACCTCCGCCTTGCGCCTCTGCATCGCCGCGTCCGCCCCTGATCCAGGGCCGACCCAGTCGGCGCTGGTGCCGCCGAACAGTGCCGTGCAAAGGGCCGCGGCGACAGTCGAATTGCCGACGCCGAGGTCGCCAAGGCAAAGCAGGTCGGTACCGCCGGCAATCGCTTCCATGCCGAAGGCCATGGTAGCGGCACAACCGCGCTCGTCCAGTGCCGCATCCTCCGTAATGTCGGCTGTCGGAATGTGCAGGGCCAGATCGAACACCTTCAAGCCGAGATCGTTGGCGATGCAGATCTGGTTGATTGCTGCACCGCCGGCGGCGCAGAGCTCGACTGCATTTGCCGTGGCGGCGGCGGGGCGCGGCGAAATGCCGTGGCGGGTGACGCCATGATTGCCGGCAAAGATCGCCACCAATGGCCGCGTCACCGCCGGCGGCGCGCGGCCGCTCCACCCGGCAAGCCAGGCGGCGATGTCCTCGATGCGGCCAAGCGAGCCTTTGGGCTTGTCTGCCTTGGCAAACAACTGACGCACGCGGGCCTTGGCCGCCATATCTCCCGGCGGCAGGCTCACCAGGAGGTCGCGAAAATCGTCGAAAGGCAGCGCGCTGGTCATGTCGATGGCGATCGTCCGTGTGAATTGGTGAGCGGCATAGCCGCCTTGGCCAGCCGGCACAACCTCAAGCCGGCACAACCTCCAGGCCCGGTACAACTTGGCGGAATTGACGCGAAAGCATTCGTTGGCGGCGCTTCCCGGAGGGCTTGCATTGACTTTGTCGTTGCACCATGTGGAGGCTAGCCAAGGAAATCCTTATGACGGCCATTGAATCCCCGTGCATCCTGGTCTGCTCGATCGATATGAAAACCGGCTTCTGTTTCGGTTGCGGGCGCACGCGCGAGGAAATCGCCGCCTGGATCGACATGACCCCGCAAACCCGCCGCAGCGTCATGGCCGAGCTGCCGGCAAGGCTGGAAACGGTCGAGCGACGCCCCCGCCGGGAAACCCGTCGCAGCCGCATGGCACGCGAACGCGACGCCCTCTCGTGAACCGGCCGCAGAGATGAACCGACTGTTGTGGATTCTGATCGTCGCGATCGGGGTGGGTGTGCTCCTGCTCATGCTCAACGATTCCGCCGGCAGTACGTTCGGCATTGAGAATTACGATTTCAGCCAGCTGATCTGGCTTGGCGCTTTAGCGGCGCTCGTCGGCGCCGGCCTGCTCAGATCGGGCAGGCCGTTAGGCACCATGGTCCGCAGCCTCGGCGCCTGGGGTGCCATCGTGCTGGCGCTGATCGCCGGCTATCAGTACCGCTATGAGTTGCAGGATTTCGCCAGCCGCGTCACCGCCGGCCTTGTTCCCGGCAGTCCGCTGGCGCTGGGCGTGGAAGAAGGCCATGCCACCGTCACCCTGGACAAGGCCGGCAGCGGCCATTTCGAAGCGCGCGTCAAGATCAACGGCACGCCGATCCTGACGGTTGTCGATACCGGCGCGACCAGCACCGTGCTGACCGCCGAGGACGCTCTGGCGGTCGGGTTCAATTCGGCGGCTCTCCGCTTCACCATACCGATCTCTACCGCCAACGGCATGACACGCGCGGCGGCGGTGCGAACCGACGAACTGTCGATCGGCGGCATCGTGCGCAAGGACATGCCCATCATGATCGCCGCACCAGGCACGCTCGGCCAGAGCCTTCTCGGCATGAATTTCATCGGCTCGCTATCGGGCTTCGACGTCCGTGGCGATCGCATGATTTTGCGGGATTAAGTTTTTCCTCAGGCCGCCTCCGCGGTCCGGCCGAAATCGACCTCTGCGAAGGCTGACTTCAGCACCTCCGGTCCGGCACCCGGCCGTGTCGCATCGGTGGAGAGGATCTGCCGGTAGCGGCGTGCACCGGGCAGGCCGTGAAACAGCCCGACCATGTGCCGGGTGACATGCCCGAGGCGTCCGCCCTGCTCGATATGGCGTGACGCGTAATCCGCCATGGCATCGATCAGTGCGGCAAAATCGAACGACTCAGCAGTGCTGCCGTAAAACGCGGCATCGATGCCGGTCAGTATCCCTGGCGTGTGATAGGCGGCGCGGCCGAGCATGGCGCCATCGACATGGTCGAGATGCGTCAGCGCCTCTGCGCGAGATTGAATGCCACCGTTGATGCCGATGAATTTGTTTTGTTTTCTGGCTTTCAGCCGATAGACGCGGTCATAGTCGAGCGGTGGGATGTCACGATTTTCCTTTGGGCTCAGTCCTTCCAGCCAGGCCTTGCGGGCGTGCACCCACAGCGCGTCGGCGCCGGCCGCGAAAACAGCATCGGCCAACGCATCGAGTGCCGGTTCCGGATCCTGCTCATCGACGCCGATGCGGCACTTGACGGTAACCGGTATTTTCACCGCCGCCTTCATTGCCGCGACGCAATCCGCGACGAGCACGGGCGTCTTCATCAGGCAGGCGCCGAAGGTGCCCGACTGGACGCGGTCGGACGGGCAGCCGACATTGAGGTTGATTTCATCATAGCCGAAGGTTTCGCCGATGCGCGCCGCCTCGGCCAGCTTTCCCGGATCGGCGCCGCCGAGTTGCAGCGCCACCGGATGTTCGCTGTCGACGAAGCCGAGCAGCCGCTCGCGTGCGCCGTGGATGACCGCATCGGCCACCACCATCTCGGTGTAGAGCAGCGCCTCGCGCGTCAGCTGGCGATGGAAGAACCGGCAGTGCCGGTCCGTCCAGTCCATCATCGGCGCCACGGCAACTTTGTGGCGTAACATATTCATTTTACTATTTTTTCTGTCTCAGTCCGTCCGATACTCCGTTCGAATGACAGAGCAATTTGGCAAGAGATGCACACCTAACTGACCCGATATACGATTTTGCCGCCGCAACTGAAAGCAAATTGGCATGTCACACATGTCACTGTACGCACCAGTTAGATGCCTGCCGTGGAACGATGGACCGCCGGCGGCATACCAGTCAGCCAAGGCGAAGCGTGTTGCGGGCGATCTGCCACGCGGATTCGACATGCCGCCGCGCCGCCTCCTCCGCCTCGTCCGGCTTGCGCGACCGGATTGCATCCATGATTTCGGTCATTTCGGCGATCGCCGGCTCGCGGCGGTTCTCCGACGCGATCGTCATTGAGCGGAGCTGGTTGATGCGGACATTCAGCCCCGTCACGATTTCCCAGGCAATGCGCTTGTCCGCCGCCTCGAACAGCGTTTCGTAGAACTTGGTCGTTGCCCGCATCACCTCGACAGGCGCACCGGACGCCCACGCCTCAAGCAGGTTCGTCAAGGCGGCATCGAGCGAGGCGATCTGCGCGTCCGTGGCTGTCAGGGCGCAAGCCCGCGCCGCGATGCCCTCGAGCAGCGCCCGCAATTCATAGATTTCGTCGGTGCGGCCGAGATCCGGTTTGGCCACGGCGGGTCCGTGGCCCGGTATCATCTGCACCAGGCCTTCCGCCTCCAGCTGCCGCAGCACCTCGCGCACGACGGAACGGCTTACCCCGAGCTGATCGCATAGCGGCCGCTCGACCAGCCTTTCACCAGGCTGGAAATGGAAGCCCATGATCGCCTCACGCATGCGCTCCAGCGCCAGCGTCCTCAGCGTCTTGGCAGAGCGGTCGATCCGCAGCGTATCGCCTGACATTTTCTCTCCCTACCCCGATCCGGCCACAAAACAGATTCCATAGCCGATTGACAAGGCTTCTGGTGCTCCATAGTATGGTATACCATAAGATGATGTAAAGATTTCGGCGTTGCACAGCGCCGTGGCGACCGAGGACTTTCATGAAACCAGCCATTCGAAAGATCGTCACGTACATCGAGAACACGTTAATCGAGGGCGGCAAGGAAGCCCCAAAACCGCTGCGTCTGATCGGTGTCGCGGCTGTGCTGACAAATCCCTGGGCCGGCCGCGGTTTCACCGACGACCTGTCGCCGGAGATCCGCGCTATTGCTCCCGTCCTCGGTGAACTGCTGACCCGCGAGATTATCGCCGTCGCCGGTTCCGGCGAGGCGATAGAGGGTTATGGCAAGGCCGCGGTCTGCGGCACGGCGGGCGAGATCGAGCATGCATCGGCGCTGATCCATACGCTGCATTTCGGCAACCATTACCGTCGCGCCGTCGGCGCCAAGACCTATCTCGCCTTCACCAATCTGCGCGGAGGGCCGAACACCCCGATCATGATCCCGCTGATGGACAAGAACGACGAAGGCCGCCGCTCCCACTATCTGACCGTACATTTCCAAATCGGCGACGCGCCAGCGCCCGATGAGCTGGTAGTGGCGCTTGGCGCTTCGATTGGTGGCCGCCCGCACCATCGTATCGGCGACCGCTATCAGGACCTCAAGGAGGTCGGAGACCTGCATGGCTGACGTCGCTGCCACCGCATGGGTCCGGGACACGGCTCCGGACGGCACCGGCTTCATCCGCGCCGGCTCCGGCGCGCCGGTTCTGCTCATTCACGGTGTCGGCATGAACGCCGCGATCTGGCACGATCAGATCGCGGCGATGAAAGACCATCATGACCTGATCGCCATCGACATGCTCGGCCACGGCGTTTCACCGCTGCCGCCGGAAGAAGCCAGCCTGTCGGATTTCGCCGATCAGGCGGTTCGCCTGCTCGACCATCTTGGCGTGGCGTCGGTGTCGATCGTCGGCCATTCGATGGGCGCGCTGGTCGCACTGGAAATCGCCCTTCGCGCCCCTTTGCGCGTTCGCGCCATCGTGTGCCTCAACGCGGTGTTCCGCCGCCCCGCGGCCTTGACGCAGGCCGTGCGCGAGCGGGCGGCCGCGCTTGGCCCTCGTGGCAACCCTTCCGCCATTGCGGCTACGCTTGCCCGCTGGTTCGGCGACCCGCTGCCGGCGAACCTTATCGGGGCGGCCACCACAGCGCGCGCCGCCCTTGAAAGGGTCGAACCCGAAGGCTACGCGCGCACCTATCGCCTCTTTGCCCGTGCCGATGCCGAGCATGCCGATGCTCTCCCCGGTCTTGCCGCACCAGCCCTGTTCATGACCGGGTCGCAAGACAGCAATTCGACCCCGGCCATGTCGGCGGCGATGGCGAGGCTTGCGCCGCACGGTCAATGCCTCGTGCTCAATGGAGAAAGGCACATGATGGCAATGGCTTCACCTGAAAAAGTGACCAAACACATCATGGAATTTCTCGACACGGAAGGAGACGCTGGCGTGAAGCCGGAGACGGATGCAGTCTTTGACAGCGGCGAATTCCGGCGCGCACTCGGCTCGTTCCTGACCGGCGTCACCATCGTCACCACGATCAGCGCGGAAGGCGAACCGCGCGGCTTCACCGCCAACTCCTTCACCTCGGTCTCGCTCGAGCCGCCGCTGGTGCTTGTCTGCATCGCCAAGAGGGCGCTGGGGCACAGTGCTTTTTCGACGTCGAGAGGTTTCGCCATCAACATCCTGTCAGAGGACCAGAAGGCCCATTCCGGCATCTTCGCTTCCAAAGCAGCGGACAAGTTCGCGGCCGTGAGCTGGCAACCGGGCCGAACCGGCAATCCGCTGATCGACGGCTCCGTTGCGATGTTCGATTGCGGCATGGAGCAGCTGGTCGATGCTGGCGATCACTCGATCCTCATCGGCCGCGTCCGCGACTTCAGCCACAACGGAGCCCAGCCCCTCGGTTATTGCAGAGGCACCTACGTCACGCCTGGCCTCAGCCAGGAGGCGCTGGCGGCGGCGCCCCCCGATACGGAGGTCGGCGCCATTCTCGAGAACGAGGGCCGTGTGCTGTTCGTCGAAACGGCCGACGGGATTTGTGAATTGCCTGCGGGGCGCGGACTGGGCACGCCCAACGATGCGCGCAGCCTCAAGGGGCGCCTTGCCGCCAGGGCCATAGACGCCCAGCTCGGCTTCCTGTTCGCGGTGTGGGACGATGCCGCCGAACCCTGGCGCACGCATGTTTATTATCGCGGAACGGTCGAGGGATCCAATTCCGACGATCGCCAGATGCGGCTTGTCGACATCGAGAAGATCGCGGATCTGAAGATCGCCGATCCCGCAGTGCGTTCGATGCTTGCCCGCTATGCGCGCGAACGTACGGAAGATGCATTCGGCGTCTATGTCGGCAACGAGGTCGAAGGCGAAGTCCGGCCGCTCGCCAAGCCCTCGCCTTCTCAAATTCCTCTTTCCGGCCGCGGGTGAAACCGATGAAGTTTTCGCTTTTCGTGCACATGGAGCGATCGGATCTGACAAAGCCGCATTCCGAGCTTGTCGGCGAGCTGGAGGAGCTGGTTCTGCAGGCGGAAGAGGCAGGATTCGAGACTGCCTGGATCGGCGAGCATCACGGGATGGAATTCACCATCTCGCCGAACCCGTTCATCAACATCGCCTGGCTCGCCGCCAAAACCAGGCGCATCCGGCTCGGAACAGGAACCATCGTCGCGCCGTTCTGGCACCCGATCAAGCTTGCCGGCGAAGCAGCGATGGCCGACGTCGTCACCGGCGGCCGTCTCGACATCGGCATTGCGCGCGGCGCCTACGCTTACGAATACCAGCGACTTTTCCCAGGCCTCGAGGCCTGGGGTGCCGGCCAGCGTATGCGCGAGATGGTGCCGGCGATCCGGGGCCTTTGGGATGGTGATTTCGAACTCGCCGGCGAGTTCTGGTCGTTTCCTTCAACCACCTCGTCGCCCAAGCCGCTGCAAAAGCCTTATCCGCCGATCTGGGTGGCCGCACGCGATCCGAACTCGCACGACTTTGCGGTTTCCAGCAAATGCAACGTCCAGGTGACGCCGCTTGCCTCCGGCGATGGCGAAGTGGCCAGCCTGATGGAGCGTTTCAATGCAGCGTGTAATGCCCACTCCGACGTACCAAGGCCGGAGATCATGCTGCTGATGCATACTTTCGTCGCCGAGGATGCCGCGGAGGCTGACCGGCTCGCGCAGGATCTATCGCAGTTCTACTGCCAGTTCGGCGCCTGGTTCCAGAACAAGAAGCCGGTGCACCAGGGCATAATGGAGGCGCTGACCGAAGACGAGATCGCGGCCATGCCGCAATATGCGCCTGACAAGATCAAGCAGAACCTGGTCATTGGCGAAGCCGACGAGGTGATCGCCAGGCTGAAGGCCTACGAAGCGCTCGGCTACGATCAGTATTCGATCTGGATCGACAGCGGCCTTTCCCATCGGCGCAAGAAGAAATCGCTGCAGCTCTTCATCGACAGGGTGATGCCGGCCTTTTCCGAGCCGAAAGCTGGATTGCGATGAGCACCACTCAATTCAGGAACTATATTGACGGCAGCTTCGTCGAAGTGGCGGCGACCTTCGACAGCATCGATCCCTCGACGGGCGCGCCATGGGCGAAGATGCCCGCTGCATCGTCTGATGACGTCGACCGCGCCGTCGAAGCTGCTCACCGGGCGCTTGGCTCCGGCACGTGGCCGGCAATGACGGCAACGGCACGCGGCAAGCTTCTGGTGCGGCTCGGCGATCTGGTGGTCGCCAATGCCGACCGGCTGGCGGAACTCGAGACACGCGATACCGGCAAGATCATCCGCGAGACCCGCGCCCAAATCGCCTATGTCGGCGACTATTACCGCTATTATGGCGGGCTGGCCGACAAGCACGAGGGCTCGTTTGTCCCCATCGATAAGGCCGACATGGAAGTGACCATCCGGCCGGAGCCAATTGGCGTCGTCGCCGCCATTGTGCCGTGGAACTCGCAGCTCTTCCTGTCCGCCGTCAAGCTCGGGCCGGCGCTGGCGGCCGGCTGCACCATCGTTCTGAAAGCATCGGAAGACGGCCCTGCCCCGTTGCTGGCCTTCGCCGAACTCGTCCATGAGGCGGGATTTCCCGCCGGGACCGTGAACATCCTGACCGGCTTCGGCCACGATTGCGGTCACCGGCTGACCAGTCATCCGCTCGTCGCCCGCGTCGCCTTCACCGGCGGTCCCTCGACCGCTCGGCAGATCGTCAGGAATACGGCGGAAAACCTCGCCTTCACGACGCTCGAGCTCGGCGGCAAAAGCCCGGTCGTGGTGTTTGCCGATGCCGATCTGGACAGCGCCGCCAACGCGGTCGTTGCCGGCATCTTCGCTGCCACCGGCCAGAGCTGCGTCGCCGGCTCGCGGCTGCTGGTCCAGCGCTCCGTCAAGGACGAATTCCTCGCCCGGCTCAAGCGCAAGGCCGAGGCGATCAGGATTGGCGATCCGCAGGATCCCGCGATCGAAATGGGACCGCTCGCCACCTCGCGCCAGCGCGAATGGATAGAGAAGATCATTGCTGAAAGCCTGGCCGCGGGCGGGCAACTGGTCACCGGCGGCATTCGCCCCGCGGGCATGGCGGACGGCTTCTATTACGCGCCGACGATTATCGACGCGCCTGATCAGACCCTTGCCTGCGTGCGCGAAGAGCTCTTCGGCCCGGTGCTCTGTGTGCTAGCCTTCGACGGCGAAGCTGAAGCGCTTTCGCTCGCCAACGACACGAAGTTCGGTCTGGCGTCCGGCGTGTTCACCACCAATCTGGCAAAAGCCCACCGCATGGCGCGCGGCATCCATGCCGGCGTGGTCTGGATCAACACCTATCGGGCGGTCTCGCCGCTGGTTCCGTTTGGCGGCTACGGCCAATCCGGGCTCGGCCGCGAAGGGGGCCTCGATGCGATCCGCGACTACACGCGTTCGAAATCGGTGTGGATACGCACCTCCGACGACCCGATTCCCGATCCTTTTGTCATGCGGTAGCCGCCGCTGGCCGGAGATGCGCGATCAAGGCGAAAACGACCGATCGCGAACAGACAACAACGAAAACAACAGAGGAGAACGACATGAAACTGATCATCACCGGCTTCCTTGCCGGATTTATTGCAACGACAGTTCTGGCAACGACGGCCGCAAAGGCCGAGGACATGGTGTTCACCAGCTGGGGCGGGACGACCCAGGAAGCGCAGACCAAATCCTGGGCCGAGCCGTTCACCGCTGCATCCGGCATCAAGGTCATGCAGGACGGCCCGACCGACTACGGCAAGCTGAAGGCGATGATCGACAGCGGCAGTGTCAACTGGGACGTCGTCGACGTCGAGATGGATTTCGCCATCAAGGCGGCCAAGGACGGTCTGCTCGAGCCGATCGACTTCAAGACCGTGCCGAAGGCCGACCTCGATCCGCGCTTCACCACCGATCACGCCGTCGGCAGTTTCTACTATTCCTTCGTGCTCGCCTGGAACAAGGGCGCCGTTTCGGGTGAACCGGCCGGCTGGGCCGACATGTTCGACCTGACGAAGTTCCCGGGCAAGCGGACCTTCTACAAATGGTCGGCGCCCGGTGTCATCGAGATCGCGCTGCTGGCCGATGGTGTTCCGGCGGACAAGCTCTATCCGCTGGATCTCGATCGCGCCTTCAAGAAACTCGACACCATCAAGTCGGACATCGTCTGGTGGGGCGGCGGGGCGGAGTCGCAGCAATTGATCGCATCCGGCGAAGCAACGTTCGGCCAGCTGTGGAACGGCCGCGTCTTCGCACTGGACAAGGATGGCGCCGATGTCGGCGTCTCCTGGAACCAGAACCTGACCGCAGCCGACGTTCTGGTGGTACCGAAGGGTGCCAAGAACAAGGATACGGCGATGAAATTCCTCGCCGCGGCGAGCAGCCCCGCCGGTCAGGCCAAATTTGCCGAAGCCAGCGGTTATGCGCCGATCAACACCAAGGCCAAGGCAGAGATGCCGACCGATGCCGTGAAATCGCTGCCGGACGCTCATGTCGACGGACAGATCAATCTCGACATGAACTACTGGGCCGCCAATCGCGACACCATCGCCGCGCGCTGGTATGCCTGGCAGGCGAAATAAGCCCGCTCTTGAACCGCAATGGACGAGACGGTTCGCGCCGTCTCGTCCCGTAGCCGGGTCGCTGTCATGTCGGTCGAAACACGCCGGAACTTTGGAACGGTGCGGGTGCCGGCAGGTCTCAATGGCCTGCTGCCGGCCCTGATTCTGATTATGCTGTTCTTCATCGTCCCCGTGCTGGCGCTGCTTTTGCGCAGTGTCACGGAGCCCGAGCCAGGCTTGCAGAACTATGCTGCCCTGCTTGGTGACGGCACCTATGCGCGGGTGTTCTTCAACACATTCCTGGTCGCGGCGTTGGTCACCATCGTCACGGTCCTTGTCGCCTTTCCGGTCGCCTGGATGCTGGCGATCATGCCTTCGGGACTGGCCTCGATCATCTTCGGCATCATCATTCTGTCGATGTGGACGAACCTGCTCACCCGCACCTATGCCTGGATGGTGCTCCTGCAGCGTACCGGCGTGATCAACCGGACGCTGATGACCATCGGCGTCATCGACCAGCCGCTGCCGCTCATCAACAATCTCACCGGCGTCACTATCGGCATGGTCTATATCATGCTGCCCTTCATGATTCTGCCGCTGGTCGGCACGTTACGGGCGATCGATCCGATGACGCTGCGTGCGGCGTCGCTGTGCGGCGCAAGCCCTTTCCAGGCGTTCCACCGCATCCTCGTGCCGCTGTCGCTGCCCGGTGTCGCGGCCGGCGGCCTGATGGTCTTCGTCATGTCGCTCGGCTACTTCGTAACGCCGGCACTGCTCGGCGGCACGTCGAACATGATGCTTGCCGAAATGATCGCGCAGATGGTCCAGTCGCTGCTCAACTGGGGGCTCGGCAGCGCCGCTGCCTTCATCCTGCTTGTCGTCACCATGGTTCTCTACGCACTGCAGCTGCGCCTTGTCGGTGCCAGGCGCACGAGCGGAGGCATCTGAGATGCTGCTCGACTATGACCGCATGGGTTGGCTGCGGGTTGCCCTGCTCGGCTTCACCGCGCTGGTCGCTGGCTTTCTTCTGTTGCCGGTGGTCTTCATTGTCCTGCTCTCCTTCGGCTCGTCGCGCTGGCTGGCTTTTCCGCCGCCCAGCTGGACGCTCAAATGGTACCAGGAGCTTTTTGCCGATCCGGCCTGGCTCGACGCCGCGCTGACCAGCGCTCGGATCGCCACCATGACGGCGATCCTGGCAGTAGCGATCGGCCTGCTCGCCTCCTTTGCCCTGGTTCGCGGAAGGTTTGCCGGACGTGAGATCCTGCGCGGCCTGCTGCTGACGCCGATGGTGCTGCCCGTCGTTGTCTTCGCCATCGCCATCTACGCCTTCTTCCTTCGCCTTGGCCTCGGCGGCACCACCATCGGCTTCGTCATCGCCCACACCGTGCTGGCGCTGCCCTTCGCCATCATTCCGATCGCCACCGCGCTCGAAGGGTTCGACAAGTCGATCGAGGACGCGGCAATCGTCTGCGGGGCAAGCCCGCTCGAGGCCAGGCTCAGGATCACCTTGCCGTCGATCCGGATCGGCATCTTCTCCGCCGCGATCTTTTCCTTCCTCGCCTCGTGGGACGAAGTCGTGGTGGCGATCTTCATGGCCAGCCCCAGCTTGCAAACCTTGCCCGTCAAGATCTGGGGCAGTCTGCGGTCGGACCTCAGTCCGGTGATCGCCGCTGCCTCCAGCCTGCTGGTCGGGCTGACGCTTGCCCTGATGGTGATGACGGCGCTGCTGCAGCGAAAGTTCCGGACATGACCCACCCTTTCCTCTCCATCCGCAATCTGCGCAAGGCGTTCGGGGCGATCGTCGCCGTGCACGACGTCACGCTGGACATTCCCAGGGGCGAGTTCCTGACCTTCCTCGGGCCCTCCGGTTCGGGAAAATCGACGACGCTCTACGCGATCGCCGGCTTTCAGGACCCGACTTCCGGCGATGTCTTGCTGGAAGGAAAGTCGCTGCTTGCAGTGCCTTCGCACAAGCGCAACATCGGCATGGTCTTCCAGCGCTACACGCTGTTTCCGCATCTGACGGTGGCCGAAAACGTCGCTTTTCCGCTGCGGGTTCGCCGCCGGCCGGACGCCGAGGTGAAGAAAAAGGTCGCCGACATGCTGGCCCTGGTGCGGCTCGAAAGCTTTGCCGGACGCTTACCCGGTGCGCTGTCGGGCGGCCAGCAACAGCGCGTCGCGCTGGCCCGGGCGCTGGCCTACGATCCTCCGATCCTTTTGATGGACGAGCCATTGTCGGCGCTCGACAAGAAGCTGCGCGAGGAAATCCAGGGCGAAATCCGCCGCATCCATCGCCAGACCGGCGTCACCATTCTCTACGTCACCCACGATCAGGAAGAGGCGCTGCATCTGTCGGACCGAATCGCCCTGTTCAAGGATGGCCGCATCGAGCAGACCGGCACCGGCGAGGATCTCTATCTCAGGCCGGCGACCGATTTCGTCGCCGGCTTCATCGGCAATTCGAATTTCCTCGCCGCCGAACATCTCGGCACCACCAACGGCACGACAACGATCCGCATGACAGACGGTTCGGTCATATCCGGAGTCAGGGCCAACGGCACGTTCGGCAAAGGCCAGAAGACCAAGCTGATGATCCGGCCCGAAGCCTTTAGCATGGAGCGGAGCCCGGCGAGCGCGGAACTGAATGTCGAGATCGTCGACATCGCATTTTACGGCGAGCGCCGGCGGATCGTCGCGCGCATCGCCGCTGGACAGGAGGTTGACATCAGGCCGACCTCCGCCGCCATGCAATCGCAGGATGTGTGGCCCTGCAGCCGGCAGGTCTTTTTCGATCCCGCTGCTGCATTCCTGTTTCCGGCCTGACTAAGCCGCGGTGGATCGCCGCCCTTCAACGCTTCGCAGCGATGGAAGCGTGCTTGGGACAAGCTGTGGTTAGGTCCATCATCAGCTTCGGTCAGCAAGCGCGCAACGTGATCGACGCTGCAGTCGGCTGATTGGATGGCGGGCGCAACTCCTGTACCCATTGACAGTCGTCATGCTCGGTTGGAAGATGAAGAAGGTCCGCGGCGATAGCCATACGGGAAGGCAATGGTCCAACCGCCAGATACCGGACACCATCCTGGCAGCGTCGTCGCGGTCATCGTCATTTGTTTGATCATCGTTGCTTTGTTCTTCATAGGCTTCAGATACTCAAGGCCAGGCCAGGGTACCCTCGTTATTCCTGGCGGTACGCTGCAGCAACCGTGAATCCGACCCCTTGGCGCTGACGCGGAGCCGTTCTCAGGCCAAAGTGCCCCGGCGGGACTGGTGGACGCCGCAGAATGGGCCGGCGGTTCGCAGCCGGTCTTTTGCTTCCCGCCGCGGCATTCCTTTCCCACCTAAACAACCGAGCCTGACCGTGTGAGGTCGACCATACTAGGAGACGACGAGCGCTCAGCCACTAGGCACTAGACGGCCCTGATCAGCCGGAGCAGAGAAAGCGCTTCGAAAAAGGTCCCCTTGCGAAAGGCAAGATAGGTCGGCTCTTCGACACCATGGAACCGGCGCTTGAAGGCCGCCTGCCCCTGCAGATTGAAGCGGGTGCGATTGACCCAGGGGGAGTCATAGGCACGCTGGAAGGCGTGCCGCCAGAAATCGCTTTCGGCAAACCCGCTAGGTCCGATTTCGACAAGCGGCGACAGGCCTAGGGTGACGACGGAAACACCTTCATCGCGAAAGCGGTCGACCGCGAATTTGGTCAGGCCGATCTCGGCATGCGCCGAGGCATCGATGTGCTTGCGCTTGAACGAGGTGGTGTAGCCGATGACCTTGCCGTCGCTGAACAGCGGATCGAAATCCAGCAAGGCCACGAGCTCCCCATCCGGACCGTGCAGGACGAAACGGCGCATATCGACGCCAAGGTGATCGGCAAACGGCCTGTTGAGAAATCTCATCTCCCAGCGCTTGACGATGCGGTCGCCCCGCCAATTCTGGGAGAGCCTGGCAATCTCGTCGAGGAAGACAGTCCCGTTGTCCTCCGCGAAGGAAAAACCCTTCTTCAAGAGCCAGCGTTCGGAATAGCGCACTGTCTCATTGCGCTTTCCGGAAAAGTCGTGTCTGGGCAGGACAAGCCTGGTGTCGACGCCGAGGCGGTTGACCTGATAGCCAAGCCCGGCAAGCACGCGCGCCGTCTGGTCGCCGATCTGCACGAACCACGGGCTGCCGGCAACCTCGATGAAACGTCTGATATAGTCGCGCCGATCGGCCGGGGCAGCCACTGGATCACCGAGCGCGAAATGATGTCGCGTTTTGCTGCCGTAAGCGATGTAGCCCTGGGCATCGCCGAAGTAGTGAAGCCCCTTCTGCACGGCGGTCGAATAGGCAAGGGAAAAATCACCATGGCGACGGACCAGCGCCAGGCGCTCGACATGGTTCAGCTGCAGCCGCGGTATTTTAGGCCCGCGGTTCTCCAGGAAACGATCGAGGCGTCTTCGCAGTGACGGCATGGTCGACTTTCGCGTGCCGGCTAGGCCGATGAAAGAGCTGACGGACCCAAAAAACCGATCATATTGCCGCGAGCTGATCCTTATCTCAGCGCGGCATGTTTACCCGGCCGGAGCCGCCAGATTCGTAGGCGCAATCTGCCCCGGTCCCGCCCCCAGGCGGCAACACGCATTGTTGTCGACGCCCCGCGCCTGACGGCTGGTTGCTGCGCCCTTGGCGACACGAAAATCAATGCCACTTTCGGAAGCGCCCAGGTCACCTGCCAAACACGATGTTCTTATCGAACGGCGCTCTGAGAAGATTCCGCTTGATCGGAAGCCAGGAACTCGTCGCGTTCTGCTATCCACAAATCGGCGTAGTCGACATTCTGCCATTCGGCAAACCACGGGCCGCCGCTGGTATAGTGGACCGCCTTAGGTGTGCCGACTGCAGGCTTTTCATTCCAACCTTCGAGCCAATTCCACTCTACCGGCAATGAGCCCAAATCTTTGTCGGCAACCCACTGCATTCGGTGAAGATAGGCGCCACTTTCCTGATTCACGACCTCTGGCGTGAGCGATCTGACCGAAGGATGCGCGCAATTGAACAGCATCAGCGACGACCAGTTTTTCCGAGGATAGGACGTCTGGACCACACCATCCATCTTGGTTGTGGCCTTCGGCGTATAGTCATGCTGGACGCAATAGACCGCCTTGTCCGAGTCCGTATATTTCAGCAGGCCTGCGACGTCACCAAGCCACAGGAAATCGCAATCGCAAAACAGGGCCCAACCCGTGTAGTCGGCGAGAAAGGGCGTGAGGAAGCGCGTGTAGGTGAACTCCGTTGAGGCGAGCGGATCTTTTTCCCGCCAATATAGCCCGCGGGCACGCATCTCGTCCTGTTTGATCGGAATGACGGAGACAGGCGCCGACGCATGTTTGAGCAGCGAGTGTCGCGCGACGTCGTACGCGATCGGCTCACGGCTGTCCCATCCGATAAATACCCTAAACGCATCAGTCATATTCACTACCCTGGCTTTCGATTTTTACGGTCGTACACTAACTAGTTGGCGATGGCTCGGCAACAATTGCGGTCAACCAAGCCGGTTTCTCACAGATTTGTCCTGGCCTCAGCGTTGCTTTTTTGGGTGGACCGGGCCTCGCATTCCCAATGCGACACGGGCCCATTTCTGATAGGTGTAGCTGGCCGAATACGCGGCCACCATCGCACCAATGGAACCGTCCAGAAATCCCAGCCGGAAAATATAGCTGCGCACATAGGCCCAGACCGAGCGCAAAACCGCCTTGCCTATCGAGCTTTTTTTGCCCTCGGCAAGCAGTTGCGCGGCGGACGCTTCTGCGTACCGGCCGATCTTGTCGTGGGCATCTGCCAAGTCGGTAATGGAATCGTGCTCGATCGGCTGAGACAATCGGCTGACCTTCCCGTTCACCAATACCTTCTCGTGCACGGTGTCGTCGCTGAACCGCCCGGAGCGGCGACGGAAGAGCCTGAGCACCAGATCGGGCGACCAGCCGCTATGGCGGACAATGTGCCCGCAAAAGCGCGATCTTCTCGGTATTTCGAAGCCGTCATTGGCTTTTGGGTCGGCGATTGCGGCCCTTATTTCCGCGCCGAGCGGCGCCTCCACCCACTCATCGGCATCCAGCGAGAGGATCCAATCCCCCGTTGCCGCGGCCAGCGCACGGTTTTTTTGCGCACCAAAACCGGGCCAATCAACGGTCATCAGAACCTTTGCTCCCAGAGCACCGGCAATCTCCCTGGTTCTGTCGCTGCTGTTGTTGTCGAGAACGACGATCTCATCGGCAAAATGGACCGACCGAAGGCATTGCGCGATGGATGCCTCCTCGTTGCGGGTGATGATAATGACCGAGAGCGCCGGCACGGTCAGAATGCTCCGGCATCAAAGCTGCCACTGTCATTCGAATGCATCTGCAGCATCGGCTCCCGGCCCGTTAGCACACTGAGGGTACTAACCTAATTCAACAAAGTCGAAAATCATTTCAGATCAAGGCCTTCATACAGCGCCATCATTCGCTTGATCATGACATTGAAATCATAGTGTTCGGCCGCCGCTCTCACCCGGGCTGCGGTCTCAGGTCGTGACGACAACTGCAGCGCGTGCGCGAGCGCTGCAGCGAGGTCGCTTTCGCTGGCCGCATCGCAAACGAGCGTCGGCTCGAACCGCTCGACAAGCTCGCGCGCTCCACAGCCGGTGCTTACCACGGCGGGCAAGCCGCTGGCCATCGCTTCGATGACCACTGTGCCGAAAGGATCATAGATGGAAGGCAGCACGGCAATATCGGCCGCGCCGTACCACGGCAGCATGTCTTTCTGCGGCCCCAGCATCTTGAGCCGTGCGCCGAGACCGAGCCTGTCACCGGCCTGCCTGAAGGCGTTGGCGCGCGAATCATGGCCGATGACCCACAATTCAGGCTCGCCATCGAGCCTAGCGA
This sequence comes from Mesorhizobium sp. M0500, assembly GCF_040321165.1. Classification (NCBI taxonomy): domain Bacteria; kingdom Pseudomonadati; phylum Pseudomonadota; class Alphaproteobacteria; order Hyphomicrobiales; family Phyllobacteriaceae; genus Mesorhizobium; species Mesorhizobium sp. M0500. The sequence continues at coordinate 56,080 of NZ_JAMYRB010000009.1, read as the reverse complement.
CCGCCTTCATCAGTGCAAGAAGTCCTTTTCGCGCAAAGCCCGAGCCGACAAACAGGACGACCGGCCTGTTTTCGTCGACGTCGAGCCGCGCGCGGATTGTCGCCCGATGCTGCTGGCGCAGCTGCGGGTTGAAGCGGTCGAGATCCACCCCGTTGGGAATATGGTGCACATTTTCCGCCGGATAATCGTAGTGACGGACAATGTCCTCTGCCACCATCTTCGAAATGGCAATGACAGCTTTGAGCCTCGGGCTGGCGTAGGTTGCACGTTCAAGGCGCAGCGTCTGGCGGTGAAAGGGGCTCAGCGCCATTGCCGCCCTGCCAAGCCGCGTCTCGAAACGCCGCCGCTCGGCAAGATAGGCGGCATGAACGCCCTCCCCGGCCCGGAAGACATCGCAGCACGGGAGGCGATCGTTGCTCTGCACCAGCGCCGGCGGCATCTCGGCGATCTTGCGGCAGGCAGCTTGGGCAAAGGACGTCGCCCGCAGCGAACGCGGAAACCGGCGGCCGGCACAATGGATGAACTCGATGCCTTCATAACGCGGCCAGTCGCCGGACAGCACGGCCACCCGCCGCTGACGCGCGGCGAATGCGGCCATGATGTTTTCCAACATGATCTCGCCGCCACCGAAAGGCGCATAACGCTGGCGCACGAACAGGAGCGGCCTGTCGAATTGAATTTCGGTGCCACGAATGCCGGCGTACATGGGGTCTGGGCTCCGGCCTTGTTGCCATCTGACGATGTCTATAGAGGCCAGCTCGCATCGGCAACACTTGGAAAGCTCACCCGCCGGAACTCAGAACAGGCCTGTGTCCATTGTCCGCAACTGCTTGCGATTTGCCTAACGGTGCTGCATGTAGAAATTAACTGCAAACAGCGGATCAGCGCCAGCTCCAGCCGGGCGGTGACCGCCATGAGGGGAATCGATGGCTTGAGCAAAGCAACCTGGCCCGCCATTGTCCGCCGGACGATTACCGACACCGCCATATATCGGCTGAGACACACCTTCGGAAGACGGGCAGAAGTGTCATCGCTGCGGCCGATAACGCCCCTTAAAGCGAATGACCTGCCTTTGATCCTCGTCATCCGCAACGAGGCGGACAGGCTACGCCCGTTCCTGAAGCACTATCGCGAACTCGGCGTCACCAGATTCGCCGTCCTCGATGACCGCTCGACAGACGGAACAGCTGAGCTTCTGGCCGAGCAGCCAGATGTCGATCTATTCAGCTCGCCGATCACCTATTCGCAGTCGGACCTGGGAAACCTTTGGCGTCAGCGGATTGTGCAGATCTATGGTCAGCCTCGCTGGTATCTGACCGTGGATGCGGACGAATATCTTGTCTATGACGGTATGGATCAGCATCCGCTCGGTGCGATGGCCGACTGGCTCAAGCGGCGCGGAATGACACGCCTGCTGGCGCCGATGATCGACATGTATCCGAGCGGAAACATCTGGGACGTACCCTTCGATCCCATCGTGCCGCCATGGCAAGTTGCGGACCATTTCGACGGCAGCGGCTATGAGGTGACGAGGAGCCCTCGGCATCTCAAGATCACAGGCGGCCCGAGAACCCGGCTTTTCGCCAGGCAGCACAAGTTGACCAAGTTTCCTCTGATATATGTTGATCGCCAGACGATTTTTACGTCGATTCACTCACCGCTGCCCTACTGGCGAAACTATATAAAGGGATTGGCTGGCCTGCTTCATTTCAAGTTCTTCGCCGATTTCAACGACAAGGCGCAGGTCGCGGTGGCGGAAGGTCAGTATTGGAACGGCGCTTCCAAATATCGCCAGTATCATGAGGTATCGAGCGGTAAAGCCGCTCTCAGCGCGATGAGCGAACAGTCAATGCTGTACGAAGGAGCTCACAGCCTGTTCAAAACGGGTTTGATCGACAAAATTGATTGGTAGACGGCATTTCAAGCAGATGCCGAACCGACATCATGCATAACCGAATGCTTTCATAAGCTGGGCACCTCGTCCTTGGACCAGGTCCTGTAGCTCGGCGTTTCCAAGTTCGGAGCGCCATCTTCCGCTCCCGTCATAGATCGGCTGATTGACCTGTTGGTTCCGGAGCACCGCATGCGGCGTCTCGCCGCTGGCGTCGGTCGGCTTGAACCACTGCTGCGGGTTCTTGTGATAGTCGAGGAGATCCGGGCTGAAGGTTACATCGAGAAAGCCGCATATCTGCTCGACGACTTTGGCCGGATTCTCGACCAGGTCCTCATAGCGATAGATCAGCACATCCGGCTTTCCCCGTTCCGCAAGAACCAGCGCATTGTCGTTGATCCAGCGGTCGAGAGCCTCCGTTGGGTCGCCAAGTCGTTTGATCAGGGACGCTACGACGTCGCGCCCATCTCGCACCGGCATGACGAAACGCGCACCGGGCACGAGCCGGCGAATGCGGGCGACACGGCGGATATGCCGCGGTGTCTTTTCAAGCAGCAGGTTCTTTCCAGCATCGAGCGCCGCCCGCTTCAGTTTCCAGAAGCGGAACATGGCCAGTGGCGTCCACTTGAAGAAAATGTTGGTTTCCTGGAGCGGCAGGTAGACGTCGGGATGCGACGCAAGGATCGTCGCAATCAACGTCGTCCCGCTATGGCCGCAGCCGCAAATGAATCCGGTCCGCATCACCATGTCGGCAATGCTCCCTAACCCAAGGCGACCCGGGCGCGGTTATCGACGCGAGCGTAGCACAAGCCGTTCGTGCTAAAAACCTTGTCCAGCTTCTCCCAATATTCGAACTTAGCCAACTGCTCGTCACAATAGGCCACGTCGTCCTCGGAAAGATATTCCCCGTAACCGCCTATCTTGCCCTTGCGCACCTTGAAGCTTTCGGGATCATTCGCATCGCGCGGCTGTAATATCTTGCCGTATCGATCGGACAGATCACCGGTCGATTCACTCACTTTCATCTTGTCGAACGTTCGGTTGTTCGCCACCTCGACAAGCGTCCGATCGTCAGCCTGCTGGTTCAGGAATCCAAGGATCGCGCGAAGGACACCAGCCGTATCCCGATGCATATCTTCATATTGAAGATACCGGATTTCGCGCATCCGGGGCATGGCCGCGAACCAATGCAGATTAAATCTGATGATCTTTTCAATCCCATGATTGTCGCTTCTGATAAAATCGCTGAACGATCCCGCTGGAAGCATGTGGCGCTTCTGAACCTGAAAGTACCCTGAGACCACCGTATCTCTTGGATCGCGAACAAGCATTATTGTTCTTCTCTTCTTGTATCGAGATTTATTCTCCTTGAGGCCCGATATCGGTCGAAGTAACTTGTGGTCGGTTCCGTCGTGAATGTATTGAACTTCAACTCCGAGATCGTCCAGCATGACACGCAGCCACGTGCGCCCCGATTTTGGAAAGGATACGATAAGAGGAAGAGGCGGCTCTTTGGCCTGGAAAAATTTTAGAAAGGACATGTTTAGAAAGGACATGGAGAGACCTCCTTTAGATTATCAGAGCTGGCGCCCGAACCGCTGCCGGCCAGACCAACCCCATTACTGGGCGCCTAAGCCTACGGCTAATTCGAACACAAGGCAGAAATGCCGGCAAGAATTGCGATCCTCTGCGGGGCGAATTGGCCTTTACTATATCCCGGTTCGGAATGCCTTATGTTTTTTGGCCTGTTGCGACGACTGTTCGACACGGGCGCTCCATTCCGCGGTCCGTCGGCCGAACTCCTTAATGCGCATCGCGTCGAAGCGTATTCAGTGACGCGCTTTTGGACGACATGCATTAGCCACTCACTTTTGTGAGCCATGGCGCCAGAATGGACTCGGCCTCGCCCATCACCACGGACCAGGGGCGTTCCCGTTTCGAGACCAGCACGGCCGATGGATAGTAGGGCGTGCGGTCGCCCTCGACCGGCCAGGAGCGTTTGAAGCCGTCGCCCAGAATGAAAACCGAGGGGATGCCGAGCGCGCCGGCCAGATGCGCTCCGGTATTGCTGATGGTCACCACGGCGTCCATCGCGGCAACCTGCGCGGCGAAAAGATCCATGTCGACGAGCTGATCGACCGATCTGTCATGAAGAATTCGCTCCGGCTCACCGTCGGTCAGGATCTTCAGATCGGTCTCGATCTGGCCGTACTGCAGCGAGACGAACCGGAGGTCCGGTCGGCCGATCAGGTTTCGCCAGGCGGCAAGCGGCGGCAGGTCTTTGCCGGGATTGGAGCTGCCCCATGCGATACCGACCAACGGCCGTCCTTCCTTCCGGTAGCGGGCGCGAAGTTCAGCGACCCGGGCCGGATCCGGCTTAAGGGGCACGAAATGCTCGCGGATCGTCGCCTCGTCGGTTTCGAAAACGGCAGTCAGATGCTGGACGCCGGCGAAGGCCTGCGCCTCGGCATAGGCGGCCTTGCCGCCAGCGCCGACCGGCCGCACATCGGCGGTCGGAAAAGTGCGCTGAAAGAGCGGTACCAGGCGGCGCTCGACCAGCACGATCGAGCGGGCGGCGCGCTCCAGGGCACAGCCGACGGAACTCGCATGATGGATCGCGGTGGCCAGACCCTGCTTTTCGGTTTCCATCAGATCAATCAGCAGTGTCTGGCCAGAAATATCCTGGCCCAGCCACTCGCCATCGACGCGGCCGTTGACGATGTGGCGTCGGGCGATCCTGAGTTCGGCGGCTGCGCCATAAGCGCCCATCCGCATCAGCGCCTTGCTGAGCTCGTCGATCAGGTGGACCTCGCCCCTCGACTTCGCAATGGATCCAAGAGCCAGGGCTTTCGGCAGGGCCGCCGGCCAATCGCGGGACTCGACGCTTCGCCGATAATCCGCCATCTGATCGGCAATGTCGCCGTCGCGCCAGCGAAGGAAGAGCTGCCGGCGGTGACGTCGGAACCAGACCTTGTATTTGTAGCCTGCAAGCGCGACAGCGCGGCGCAACCGGCCGAGAAGTAGGCTACCTTCCATCGCCAGCTCCGCTGATGATTTGCATGACCCGTCCGCCTGCTTCCTGCACTGCCGACGCCCAGGCTCGGCCGCCTTTTCGGGCCAGTCGAACGCTCGGATATGCGGCGACGGTCTCGCCGAAGGCAGGCCAGGACAGTCGAAACCCGTCGTCGAGCATGACAATCGTCGGCACGCCGAGCGCTCCGGCCAGGTTGGCGCCGGTATTGCTGATCGTCACCACCGCGTCGAGCGCCGCAATTTGGGCGGCAAAGCGGTCCATGTCCGTCAACTGGTCGACGGAAGCGTCATGGATGATGCGCCCCGGCGCGTGGCGCTCGAACTCGGAGAGGGCCGGCCCGACATCGCCATATTGCAAGCTGACGAGGCGCCCCGGCAGACTGCTGAACAGCGTCCGCCAATCGTCCAGGGCCGGCAGATCCTTGCTCTTGTTGAGGCTTCCCCAAGCAAATCCGATCAGGGGACCTGGGCCGCCATCGAGATAGGTGCCGCGCAGCTCGGCAACCAGTCGGCGGTCCGGCTCCAGCGGAACGAAGGGCGCGCGTGCCGCCGGGTCGTCCGGCCAGAAATGCTTTGCGAGCGTCTCGAAACCGGCAACGACATCGGCGTCCACCGCCGCCATGTCCTCTTCCCCTTCAATCCTGACATCGAGCGCAGGATATGTTCTGCGATAAAGCGGTGCCAGTCGCGGCTCGACGAAGACGATGCATCGACCGGCAGCCGCAGCTGCTGGACCAAGCAAAGACGCGAACTGGAAAAAGATCGCCAGGTCGCCTTCGCGACGATCGACGAGAAGCGTGCGACCCGCAAGATCACTGCCATCCCAATCGGGCCTGCCGCGCAGCTGCTTGCTCGCCGCCATCAACTGCCAGATGCGATTTCCTCCGTCGAGACGCCTCAGTCCACGCCCCGCTTTCTTGATCAGGCCGAGATCGCCAAGCTGCTCACCAAGCACGCCAAGCGCCAGTGCATGGTCGCGAGCAGTTTGCCAATCACCACGCTGCACGCTTTCCTCCATCAGCCTCATATGCCGTTCGGCGCTTTCGTCGGCGTGGCGCGAAGGACGTCTAAGAAGTTCCTTTGCCCGCTCGAGAACCTTCTGCAGCCGCTTGCCGACGGCGCCTTGCGGGCGCAGATCGGCGGTTTTTGCCTTCTGAAGGATGGTTCGTCTGTTCTGCACGGCGATGTTCTATCGTCCCCGGGGAGCGTCGGAAAGCGTCGTCAGGATCGACGAGAGCCGCCGGCCGGCCTCGTCGAGCACCAGCGACCAAGGGCGCCCCTCCTTGCGAATGACAATGCCCTTCGGATACCAGGGTGTCCGGTCGCCAGTCACTGGCCATGCCGTCTGAAAATTATCGTCGATGAGGAAAACAGTCGGCACGCCAATGGCTCCCGCAAGATGGGCCGCCGTATTGCTGATCGTCACGACAGCATCGAGTGCGGCGAGCTGTGCGGCGAAACGGTCCATGTCGACCATCTGGTCGACGCTGTCGTCAAAGATCAGACGCGCGTCGTTGCCGTTGCGAAGGCGCCGCAACGCCGGCTTGATCTGCCCGTACTGGAGCGAAACGAATGTCGCTGGCGTCTGGGCGATGAACCGTGCCCATTCAGGAAAATCAGGCACGTCCTTGGTATGGGACTTGCTGCCCCAGGAGAGACCGACCAGCGGCAGATCCGTCATCGCCCGATAGCGCTTGCGGAATGCCTCGACGAGTTCAGGATCTGCCCGCAGCGGTACGAAGTCGGCAGCAAGCTTTTCGGCGTCGCGTCCGAACACCCAGGCGAGATCTTCGAAAGTCGCGTGTTTGTCGCCGACCACATCCCGCTGCGCCGGGACCACGGTCGCCTTCGGGAACGTTCGCTGCAGAATTGATACCAGGCGCGGCTCGACCCGAATTGTTGCACTTTGGGCATAGGCAGCGGCAGCGCCGGCCAGTCGCGCGTGGCGGATAACCCGGCCAAGGCTGCGCGGGTCATCCTCCACAAGATCGATCAGCAGTGTATCCGATCCGAGATTCTCGCCGGTCCACTCGTTGGCGCTCTTCCCTTTCCGCAGCCGGCGAGCGGAAAGCCGAAGCTCAGCTGCCCGCGCAAAGTTGCCAAGGCGTTCGAACGCCTGGCCCGCCTTCTGCATCAGCTCCGGGTCGCGATTATGATCGGCCGTGACAGCCATCTCATTGGTACCGGCTTCAAGGCCTTTCCAGTCCCTGCGCACGATCAGGGCCTCAACCTTGGCCTGTAGCTCAAGAATGGAACGAGGCTGCTTGGGACTGAAAAACAACCTGCGCACCGCCTTTTTGTACCGGCGCACCTGAAGGCCCAGTCCACCAATCACATACCGGACATAGGAACCGTGATAAAAGCTGGTCATCGGCCTTCAGCGCAATACGCTCTGCCGCAGCTTTTTGCCGCTTTCGACCATCGGATCGGGCGTCTCCAGGTGGAATATCGAACGATATATCTCGCTGTGCTTGGCAAGCTGGTCATGCGTTCCAGCATCGACAAGCTGTCCGGCGTCAAACACGAGAATACGATCGGCCGCCTTGATTGTAGACAGCCTGTGCGCAATGCAGATCACCGTGCGCTGAAATGTGTTGTCGAAGGCTGCCTCCATGACCGCCCGTTCGTTTTCACCGTCGAGCGCGGATGTCGCTTCATCATAGACGATTACCGCAGCATTCTTGAGCAGGGCGCGTGCGATGGCAACGCGTTGTTTCTGCCCGCCCGACAGGTTGGTGCCGCTCGGCCCGACAAGCGTGTCGAGCCCGTTTTCGAGCGCAGACGCAAAGCTGGTGACCCGGGCGAGATTCGCAGCGGACTCGATTTCCTGATCGGTGGCGTTTGGGCGACCGTCGCGAATGTTGTCGCGGATCGAGCCTTCGAACAGGAAGACGTCCTGAGATACCAGTGCGATGTTATCGCGAACGTCGGCCAGGCTGATCTTCGAAATGTCCTTTCCGTCGATCAGGATCCTGCCCTTGTCCGGCTCCATCAGGCGCAGGATCAGATTGACGATGGTGGTCTTGCCGGCGCCGGAGCGGCCGACGATCGCCAGCTTCTCACGAGGTCGCACGTCGAAGGAAACACCCTCGAGCGCGGGGCTGTTGCCGTCATAGGAAAAGGCCACATCTTCAAAGCGGATACCACCATCGACGTCGGTCAGACGCTCGCCCGCAATCGCGAGTCGCCGTTGCTCGGGCGTGTCGATCAAATCATACATCTGCTCGACGGCGACCATTTGCTTCTGGATGTCGACATTGACCCGGGCCAACCGCTTGGCAGGCTCATAGGCAAGCAGGAACGCGGTAATGAAGGCCATGAATTCGCCGGGCGTCTTGCCGTTGCCGAGGGTCTGCCAGCTGGCGTACATAACGAAAAGCCCGATGATCACGCCGCCGCCGGTCTCCATCAATGGGCTCATCAATGCTGACGTCCGGTTGATCTGGATGCCACGTCTTTCCATCTTGCGGACGGCCTTTGCAAAGCTGGCAACCGCCTTGTCCTCGAGCTGGAAGGACTTGATGGTGCGGATGCCTTCGACGGCTTCCGTGCCGATCGACTGGACTTGTGCGGCCAATTCCGTCTCGCCCCTCGCCAGCGCCTTGAGCTTCCTTGTTATCGCGCCGACTGACAGGAACAGCATCGGCAGAACCGCCACGGATATCAGCGACATCACCGGGTCCTGCTTGACCATGACGCTGGCCAAGGCAATCAGGGTCAGCAGATCAGAGACGGCGCTGCTCGTGAGGGTGAGAATAACGGTCGCCCCGGCGCGCGCGTTGAACATGATTTTGGAGATGAATTTTGCCGGATGCTGGTTCGCGAAACGGCTGATGTCGAAATACACCATTCGGGAAAATTGCCGGTTTTGCAGGTCCGAAACGATAGCCCGGCGAATCTTTCCCGTCGTGATGGTCTGGCAGTAGGCAGCTATGCCCTTGACCAGGAAAATGCCGATGATGACGGCGCTGATACCCGATACAGCGGCAGCGTCTCGCTCGACATAGATGGTGTTGATCATGACTTTCATGATCCAGGCCGCCGCGCCGGTCGCCGCAGCAGCGGCGATCGAGCACAGCAAACCTGTCACATACAGCATCTTGTGCGGCGGCAGATTTTCGCCAATCAGACGCTTGATCAGCGGATATGCTGGGGCCGTTGACACTCGTTTCTTTGTAATCATCTCGTCGCCGCCCGTTGCGATCCCGTCCGGTCTTCACGTTATCTTGAAGCGCGAGACGGTTTCGATCACCTGTCTGTGGCTTCGTTCCCGACCGCAGTCAATGCCGAACCGGATCCTTGCACGTCATCGGCCTATGACCGTCGGTTCCTCGCATGCGAGCATAGCGGACCCCAGCCACGCGGCTCTTGCGCCATTCGTCGTCGGCCGCGCTATGCCTGGTCAGTGTTTCGCGAGGACCATGAGATGGCTTCCAAGAGGCGATGTGTGATTGCTTTTGATTGAAAAGCCCACATCCGAAAGCACCGCGATCATCTCCTTATCCTTGCCAGGAGGGACGCGGGCAACGATCGTTTGAGCACGCCCGGCGATATCGCACAGCACGCGTCGCGCCTTGTCCGCGCCGAGGCTCCACTGCATGTGATGGTAGACCGCCAGCAGCATGACGATGTCGTACTGCGGTTGGAGAACATTTTGCAGCTTCCGGCTGCCAAGATCGAGACAATCGAACCGGCTTTGGACCGGACAACCCAGGAAGATCATCCTGGCCGTCTCGATATGCGGCTTGAGAATGTCGATCCCATGGATCGAACTCGGTCCTAGCTTGGATATCTCATAGGCGACAACACCCATGTTGCAGCCAACATCGAGAATGGATTTCCCGGCGTAGTCGACCTCTGCTGAGAATAGGCCGTCCAGTCGGTCGTCCCACGTTCCCTTGAATCTCTTTTGCTTATTTGACCACCACAAATCATTGTTCTCCAAAAACGGCGCCGGACTGGTTACCTTGACGGAGGGGGACTGTGCGCCCGGCCTAACTCGGTCCAGTTGCTGGCGCGCAAACGACACTGTCCTGAGCGTCCTGTAAACGCAACCGCGGGAGAAAGGAACTCCTGATCACAGCATCCTGCGAAGACGTTTCGGTAAGTTGACGAACACCCGGCCCGACAAATCGACATACTGGTTGGAAATGGCAACGTCGCTTGGTGCCCCCTACCCGTGCCTGCCCTCGAGTTCCTGAAACGCACGATAGCCCGGGCCGGCACACGCAGGGACATAAGTAATGCCCCGTAGGCAAGGCAAGCCCATATTTGTTCTTGCTTTGTGCCGGCAGCTATGCTACTAATTTGCCTATGGTGCTGATTTGCACCAACGACCGTCTTGCCGCGACATGCGGTTTTTCAGCCAGGCTCGATCAAAGCTCGCCCGCATCGCGGGGCTTTTGGCCAATCACGGCCGAGTGCCGGCCTTTTCGGCAGCTTCCGAGAATGGAAATCGGAAAAGCAGGTTCCGGTTCTCGTCGCAGATTTCGAAGGAAAGGCCTGTCAGGACCGGGCTGCCGCTGAGCAGGCCCTCGGCCAGGATTTCCTTGGCCGAAGCCATTGCGTTATCCTGAGCCGCGGACAAACCGTCCAACTCCTGACCCTCGAAATCTTCCGTCAAGCGGCCGTCATTGTTTCGGAAATGAAAAAAATATCTCGGCATGCCTGCTCCGGTTGGTTGATTTATCTAGTCGCAAGCGGTCTCAGGAACAGCGTCGGATTTGTGCACGACAGCACCGTGCGATTTTGGCGTTGGGATTCATGGCGTTTAGGCCTTCATGCGTCAGGTCGATCGAACAGTACCCCCAGCCCGTGTTCGAACGCACATGCCGCAATCATGTCGTCCAGGGCTTTTCCGGAGGCCGGGCAATTCGGCATGACAGCCCTGATCGCGATCTCAGCCGCTGCGGTGGAAACCGCATCGTGGCGCCTCTTCCTGGTCTCCATGTATTGCTCGAGCTGACTTTTCAGGCGCCGCGCGGCAATCTCGTCAACGACCATCGTTCTCCCTCGATTCGGCACAATGTCCGTCTTCCGGGTCTGTCCTCCGGATAAAGGTCCGCTGCCATCGGGTAGCAGCGGACCACTCGGCCGGGTGAGCCAATGACCCGAGGCGGGGGTGTCTCGGACCGCCACCACAATAGCTTCGGCAGGCCACTCGTTCCACAGAACGCTGTCGTTGGTAATTTTCGTACACTGAGCATTGCCGCAGACAGTCTGCGACCGTGGGATTTTTGCGCTATGCCCGTAGCCTGATAACTGGATCAGCTTCGGCTTCGATCGACATAGCTGTAGATGCCCGCGCCGATCGCGACCGCTCCTACAGTGATCAGAATCGATGGCACCCCCATCGACGTGGCGACGATCCCCCAGACAATGGCGACGGCAATTGCGCCGGCCGTTCCCAGCACCAGTCTAAGCCGTTTCGACATTATCCATTCCCCCAAAAGTGCATCTTTGGCCTTTTCCGGTCGAAATACCGCAATGCGGCACCATTGTCTGCGTTTCGTCCAACTTTTTATGCCGCCCCTGAGCCCCGACCGCTGAGGCGTAAGCGATCCGTATGCGGCCTTGTCGCAAACATCCACTCGACAACGAGGAAGCTTGGGCGCGAGCCCGAGAAGCGAGGCGTCAGAAAGCGAGGTATCTATGCAAAATTTTCGGAATTTACTCCGGTTCACGATCACGGGCATGGCGGCCACGACAACCGCACTAGTCATCACGGGCCTTACCCCCGAGACAACCGAAGCGACGTTGATTTGCCATGGGTTGGTCTGCCAGAAGGCGAGCAATGAAGGCAGTGCCTTCGGCGCCAAATATCAGCGCAAATGCACCTGCGAAAATGTAAGCGAGGGCGCTAACAATCATCCCTCCCCGCACAATGTCAACAAGGGGCCCATCGGCGGCTCAAGCAGCAGAGCGGATCGAGCGGCGCCAGCGGCTCAAGCGGTACTACCAGTTCGAGCGGCAGCAGCGGTTCGAGCGGCAGCAGCGGATCCAGTGGCGGCAACGACGGAACAAGCAGCGGCGGGTCTAACGGCAGCGGCGGAGTGTAGCGGCTGCTCAAGCGGCTCCGGTGGCGGCGCCACTCGAGTTGAACCGTGGCGGCGACCACGCGGCCGGCAACGACGATCGATCCTCACGACAACGGGAGTAGTAGTATGACGCTCCGACCGAAATCGGCGACCGCGCCCCTCACTGGCCTTGCAGGATTGCTTGGTCTTGCGCTCACCGTCGCGATGCTCGCCGACAGAAGCTGGCCTGTGCATTTGCAGGCCATGACTGTCATTGCAGCTACTACTGCAGCAATGATCGCGGTCGACACGGCTTATTTCCAGACGTTTCGAAGGCGTTCAACGGGATTGCAGGCGAAGCCGATGCGAGCGCTTGAAGTCGAGCGTGTCGTGCGCAAGCTCATCGGCTTCATCGTTACGCTCACGACCATTGCCGCAGTCTACTGGATAGTGCCGGAATACCGGCGTGAGTTTTACGCCCCCTACTGGGCAGCGCTCTACGACACCTTGCCGGCGCTGCTCGTCGGTCGCCGATCGGGCGCTCCGGCTGAATGCCACCCTTGCTCGGACCATCTGCGGCAGTCGGCGCTATCGCCTCAAGGCGTGATCGCGATGCCGATCCTCGCCGCTCATCGGCAACGGCCGATCGCCCTCGAGCAGGCGGGTGATCCGGGCGAAGCCGGCAAAAGCCTTTCTCGCTTCCTCGGCCGACATCCGGCCGGCCATGGCCGCAGCGCAGCAATTCACGGCGCACTGGTAAACCGGCCCGCGCCGCCCCGCCGGCCATTTTCGCAAGAATGCCATTGCTTCGGCAACGCTGTCGATCTCCTCCACAGGCTGTCCCTGTCCGCGCAAAACCCGCACGGGCGAAAAGAATTGCAAGCGGTCCATCATTTCCTCCCCGTCGACCGGATGCGTGCGATCGAACCCCACTAAACTCGCGAACCCGACTTTGGTTCCCGGCAAAAGAGGGCTTGGCCTGAAAAATGTTGGCTGCACGAGACGAGCAGCGGTGGACGCGCCCGGCAGCTCCAATTGGGTGACATCTTGCCCCAATTGGGTGACATCTTGCCATTGTACGGGAACGTTAGCGCGGCTGATGCATTTCGATGCCACGAGCAGTCTTTTTGAGGGAAATGCCAAAACATGAGAATAGCCCATGTGGCGCCGCTCCATGAATCCGTGCCACCCCGGTTCTATGGAGGGACGGAGCGCATCGTCTCCTATCTGACCGAAGGATTGGTCGAGCTTGGCCATGACGTGACCCTGTTCGCCAGTGGCGATACCAAGACGTCGGCGAAATTGGTGGCGTGTCGCGAGCGCGCGCTCCGTCTCGATCCGCGCCCGCACAAATCCGAAACCGCGGCGCATCTCTCGATGCTCGCCGAGGTGAGGAGCCGTGCGCAACAGTTCGACATCATCCATTTCCATCTCAGCCACTTCCTGCATTTTCCTTTCTTCGAACACATGCCCGACCGGACGGTGACGACACCGCATGGCAGGCTCGACTATGTCGACCTAGCCCCGGCCTACGAACATTTTCCGCGCTTTCCGATGATCTCCATTTCCCGCAGCCAGAGAACCGGGCTACCCAGGGCCAATTGGCTGGCGACCATCCATCACGGGCTGCCGATCAATATGTACGAGCCGACTTTCGAGACGAATGCGGACGAGCCGTATCTGGCCTTTCTCGGCCGGCTGTCGCGCGACAAGCGCCCGGAGCGTGCCATTGAGATCGCCTTGCGCTCCGGGCTGAAACTGAAGCTTGCAGCAAAGATCGGCGACGACGACCGCCCTTTTTTCCACGACACGGTCGAGCCGCTGATCGACGGCGACCGTGTCGACTATATCGGCGAGATCGAAGAGGACAGAAAAGCGGAATTCCTCGGCAAGGCGGCCGGCCTGCTGTTTCCGATCGATTGGCCGGAGCCGTTCGGTCTTGCCGCGATAGAGGCTATGGCCTGTGGCACGCCGGTAATCGCCTGGAAATGCGGTGCCCTGCCGGAGATCATCGACTACGGCGTGACCGGTTTCCTTGTCGATACGGTCGATGCCGCAGTCACCTCGATACCGGAATTGCTGCGCCTCGACAGGCGACAGGTGAGAGCCGTGTTCGAAAACCGTTTTTCTGCCACGAGAATGGCCCACGACTATGTGGCTGCCTATGCGCGCCTGATCGGTACTCCCGGTGAAGCGAGAGCGTCCTGATCGGCGTCATTGTGGACGTTGGAACGAAACGACAGAGCTTGTGACGTATGAATCAACTCGACGAGCGTAAGCTTGATCCCGCCGTAGCCCTTGCCTCCCTCGACGAGGTTGCGCCCCGGGAGCCGCACCGGCTGTTCGCCCTCAAGCAAGCCGACTGCTTCGCGGTGGCCGACGCCTATGGCGACATCCGCGGCGCCGGCGATGGCTTTTTCCGAGACGACACGCGTGTGCTTTCGGAATTCCGGCTGACGGTCGGTGGCCGGCAAATGTCGTTGCTCGGCGCCTCGCTCAGCCAGGACAATGTGCTTTTCACCTCGAACCTGACCAATCTGCCGATCCAGAGTGTCGGTGGTCGCGACATTCCGCAGGGCGCGATCCACATAGAACGCGTCAGGCTGCTTTGGCAGGACCGGCTGTTCGAGCGCATCACCCTTTCCAACTACAGCCAGGAATCGTCGGCCATTCGGGTTTCCTTGCATTTCGCAGCAGATTTCCGCGACATGTTCGAGGTGCGCGGTTCGACCCGGCTCAAGCGCGGAATAGCCCACGCCGCCGAGACCAGTCCGACATCCGTGGTGCTTCGATATGACGGGCTGGACCAGCTCGTGCGCCTGTCGGCGATCTCGTTCTCGCAGGCGCCGGACAATTTGACCGCCAGCCGCGCGGATTTCCTGGTTGCGGTGACGAAGCGCAGCAGCGAGGTCCTCTATATCGAGGTCGGCCCGGAAGTGGCGGAGACACCCGACCGCGACCGTTTTCGGGCTGCTGCCGCCCGCGCTCGCTTCGGCATGCGCGCCAAACGCCGCCACGGCGCGACGGTGCACAGCTCCGGCCGCGTCTTCAACGACTGGATCGAACGCGCGCGCGCGGACGTGGCGTTGCTGACCACCGAGCTTTCAACCGGACCTTACCCCTATGCCGGCATACCCTGGTTCTCGACGGCATTTGGCCGTGACGGGGTGATTTCCGCACTGCAGATGCTGTGGTTGAATCCTGGGCTGGCGCGCGGCGTACTCGCCTTTCTCGCCCAGCATCAGGCGACCGAAACGTCGCCGTTCAGCGATTCGCAGCCGGGCAAGATCATGCACGAGACCCGCAAGGGCGAGATGGCGGCACTGCGGGAGCTCCCGTTCGGCCGCTATTACGGCGGCGTCGATACCACGCCGCTCTACATTCATCTCGCTTGCGCCTATGCGGATCGTACCGGCGACATGGCGTTCGTCGACAGCCTGTGGCCATCGCTCTGTGCAGCGGCCGAATGGACGGAGGAGACAAGCCGCGCGACCGGCTTCGTTACCTACCAGCGCGGCGCCGAGACCGGCCTTGCCAACCAGGGCTGGAAGGACAGTTTCGATTCCGTCTTCCATGCCGATGGCCGCATGCCCAAGGGGCCGATCGCCCTGGTCGAGGTGCAAGGCTACGTCTTTGCCGCGTTCCGTGGGCTGGCGGCGCTCGCCCGCCGCCGCGGCGAGGACGACAAGGCCGATCATTGGGAGGAACGCGCCGAAACCATGCGCGCCGCGGTGGAACGCCATTTCTGGATGGACGATCTCAATTTCTATGCACTGGCGATCGATGGTGCAGGCGAGCTCTGCAAGGTACGGACGTCGAATGCCGGCCATCTTCTCTTTGTCGGGCTGCCCGAGCCGGAACGGGCGCAGATGGTCGCCGATCAGCTGCTCTCTGCGTCGTTCCACTCTGGTTGGGGAGTGAGGACGCTGGCCGACGATGCGATATTCTTCAATCCGATGTCCTACCACAATGGTTCGATCTGGCCGCACGACACCGCCATGTGCGGTGCCGGCCTGGCACGTTATGGCGTGCGCGACAGCGTAGTCAGGCTGATGAGCGGCACGTTCGAATCGGCTGTCCATTTCAACATGCGGCTGCCGGAACTGTTCTGCGGCTTTACCCGGTCGCCGGGCGAAGCGCCCATCGCCTATCCCGTCGCGTGCCTGCCGCAGGCCTGGTCGGCGGGATCGGCCTTCATGCTGATGCAGGCCTGCCTTGGGCTCGAAATCGACGGCTGGAACAGCGAAATCCGGGTCACCCGCCCAAGGCTGCCGATCGGCATCGACACGCTGACATTGCGGCATCTAGGTGTCGGCTCGACAGTGGTCGACCTCACATTCCAGCGTGTCGGCGACCGGGTCGTCGCCTTTCTCGCCGATCGGTATGAGGGGATGGTGCCGCTCATCGTGCGCACTTGATGCCGCCGCACTGCGGCGCGTCGAAAATGACGCGCGGCATTGCAATCGTCCGGAACCGATAGCCTCTTTGTGCGTTGCAAAAATGGGCGGCGCGGGAACGCTGCAGTTGTTATACGGCGGCGAACCAGAAAACAAATAAAAAAACAGCTATCGGCCGGCCGGAGGCGAGATCACATTCCATGTCAGATTATACTGTAAACCTGCTCTGGGTTTTGCTGATTGCAAGTTTTGGCTTTTCCGCTTTTGCCATTCTCCTGTCGATATCCCGCCAGCGTCGCGGCCGCGCAACGGCGGCCGCATACACGCCGAGCGAGGATGTCGCGTCGGAAGCGGCACGCAAGGTGCTGCGCGAGTTCGAAAAGAACGGCCAATCGGCCGATGCGGCACTGGTCACATGGTCGCCCGACACTTTGCGCAAGATCCTGGCCGACGACCTGCCGGACGCACAGGTCATCGTGGTGTCCAACCGCGAACCCTACATCCACAACATCAAGGATGACGGGGTCCAACTTTTGGTGCCGGCCAGCGGGCTGGTTTCGGCACTCGAGCCCATCACCCGCGCCTGTGCCGGCACCTGGATCGCCTTTGGCGGCGGCACGGCAGACCGCCTCACCGTCGACAAGGACGACCGGGTGCAGGTGCCGCCAGGCAATCCGTCCTATACGCTGCGCAGGGTCTGGCTGACGGAGGAGGAATATCAGGGCTATTATCTGGGCTTCGCTAATGAGGGCCTATGGCCGCTTTGCCATATCGCCTTCACCCGCCCCGTGTTTCGCGCCTCGGACTGGGACGCCTACGAGGCCGTCAACCGCAAATTCGCCGATACGGTGGTTGCCGAAGCCCGCAACGAACGGCCGATCGTGCTGGTGCAGGACTACCATTTTGCGCTGCTGCCACGCATGATTCGCCAGCGCCTGCCGGACGCGATAGTCATCACCTTCTGGCACATCCCTTGGCCCAATTCGGAAGTGTTCAGCATCTGTCCGTGGCGTGAGCGGATCCTGGAAGGACTGCTCGGCAGTTCGATCATCGGCTTTCATACCCAATTCCATGCCAACAACTTCACCGAAAGTGTCGACCGCTTTCTGGAGAGCCGGATCGAACGGGCAGACGCGGCAATCTCCTATGGTGGGCAAACCACATTGGTCCACGCCTATCCCATTTCCATAGAATGGCCGGCCCAATTGCTGGCAAAACTGCCGTCTGTGGAGGAGTGCCGCGCCAGCGTGCGCGACAGATTCGGCCTGTCTGCGGATACCAAACTATGCGTTGGCGTCGAGCGCCTCGACTACACGAAAGGCATTCTCGATCGCTTCCATGCCTTGGACGAATTGTTCACGAGATATCCCGAATGGATAGGCAAGGTGGTTTTCCTGCAGATCGCCGCGCCGAGCCGGGGGACATTGCCCGCCTACCAGCAACTCCACGACGAATGCCGCCGCTGTGCCGAGGAGCTCAACCGGCGCTATGGCAGCGAGACATACAGCCCTATCCTGATGGTCGCCGAACATCATCGGCAGGAGCAGGTCTACGAGGTCTATCGCGCCGCCGACATCTGTATGGTCACCAGTCTGCATGACGGCATGAACCTTGTCGCCAAGGAATTCGTCGCAGCGCGCGACGACGAACAGGGCGTGCTTTTGCTCAGCACCTTCGCCGGTGCCTCGCGCGAACTGCTGGAAGCGCTGATCGTCAACCCCTACGATGCGGCCATGATGAGCGAGGCGCTGTTGCAGGCGCTGACGATGACGCCGGAAGAGCAGCGCGAACGTTTGCGGCCGATGCGCGAGATGGTCCGCGACAACAATGTCTACCGCTGGGCCGGCAGTATGCTGCTGGACGCCGCGCGCCTGCGCAAACGCGGCGATCTCGACAGGGTGACCGGAACCGGCGAGCGCCCGCCATCGAACACCAACAACGTCATCTCGATGTTCGAGCGGGCTCGGAAGGCAGCGTCGTGAAAAGCTTTGAACAACCGCCGGCGTTGAACCTGTCGGAAGGGCAATGGGCGCTCTTCCTCGACATCGACGGAACCCTGCTGGAACACGCTGCCCATCCCGACGCGGTGTTCGTCGGCGAGGAATTGCGCAATCTGCTCGAACGCATCGAGCGGCGGCTGGATGGTGCGGTCGCCTTCATCACCGGCCGGTCGATTCCCGCCGTGGACAAGCTGTTCCATCCGCTGAAGCTGCGGATCGCCGGACTGTATGGGCTGGAGCACCGGCTGACGCCGAGCGGTCCGATCGATGCCGCCGACGCGCCGGCCGACATCGCCGCCCTTGCGGACGAGATCGAGGCCGAATTGGGCAGCGGCAAGGTCTATGTCGAGCGCAAGGGGCCGGTCCTTGCCGTTCATACAAGAGCAGCACCGCAACTGCTTGCACCCGCAATCCAGCTCGTCGAACAGGCATTGGCCCGGCTTCCGAAGGGTTATCGGGTGCTTCCGGGAAACGCCGGCGTCGAGCTCATGCCTTTGGAAGCCGTCAAAGGTGCTGCCATCCGGCGTTTCATGGACATTCCGCCCTTTGTCGGCCGGCGGCCGATATTCCTCGGAGACGATACGTCGGACGAACACGGTTTCGAGGCGATCAATGAAATTGGCGGCATCTCCATCCGCGTGAAGCCGAACGGACCGACGGCCGCAAACTATGCCCTCGACGACGTGACCGGCGCAATAGCCTGGCTCGAGGCCAGTTTCGAGACGTCGGCGGTGGCCTGATCGCGCCGTGGCCCGGTTCAGCTGATCTTCCCGTCCACCATGTGAATGCGGCGATCCATGCGTGCGGCCATGTCGAGGTCATGCGTGACTGCCACGACCGTCTTGCCGCGTTCGCGCACCAAATTCTGCAGGATTGTGAACACCTGCTCCGAGCTCTTGCTGTCGAGGCTCCCCGTCGGCTCGTCTGCCAGGATAAGCGGCGGGTCGTTGGCGAGCGAGCGTGCCACCGCGACGCGCTGACGCTGGCCTCCCGAAAGCTGGTCCGGCCGCTTTTCGAGATGTTCGCCGAGCCCCAGCGATGACAGCAACTCGCCAGCCCGTTCGCGCATCACGGGTCGGGCCAGCCGACCAAGCTTGCGCATTGGAATTTCTACATTTTCGCGCGCCGTGAATTCCGGCAGAAGGAAATGAAACTGGAAGACGAAGCCCAGCGTCGAAAGCCGTGTCTGCGCCCGCTCCCTTTCATTCATAGGCTCGCTATCGCGTCCGCCTATCCTCAAGGTCCCGCCTGTCGGCCGGTCGAGCAGCCCAAGCAGATAGAGCAGCGAGGACTTGCCGGAGCCGGAGGGACCGGTGACGGCGACGAATTCGTTGTCGTTGATCGTGAGCGTGATGTCCTTGACCAGCGTAACGGGGACCGTCTCTGGCAAGATGCGGGTCAGTCTCTCGGTCTCGATGAGTGCGCTCATGTCGCGCCTCTTATTATGTCGACCGGATTCAGGCGCGCTGCACGGCGCGCCGGCAGGTAGCCAGCCACCGCCGCCGAGCCCAGTGCGAAGGCCGAGGCGATGATATAGTGGGTCAGGCTCCAGGCTATCGGCAGCCGGGTCATCTCCTGGCCAGTCGCGGCGATCTCGAAACGCACCAGCGACAGTGCATAGGTCATGGAGAAGCCAAGCACCCCGCCGAGCACAGAGCCGGCAGCGCCGATCGCCACGCCTTCCAGCAAAAAGAGCCGGCGCATGTCGGACTCCGGGAAGCCAAGCGACTTCATGATGGCGATGTCGCGCGCCTTCTCGTGCGTGATGGTGGAGATGATGTTGTAGATGCCGAAGCCAGCAACCAGCATGATCGCGCCGACGACGGTGTACATGATGACGTTGCGCACGACGAGCGCTTCAAGGATCGATTCATTCGCCTCCTGCCACGCCACGGCCTTGTAGCCCAGTTCGGCCTCGGCTCGATGCGCCACCGCCGCAGCGCGGTTGGGGTCGTCGAGCTTGATGCGGATCTCGTTGATGGCATTCGGACGCGCGGAGAGGATTTGCGCGTTCTTCAAAAGCACATAAGCTTCGCCTTCGTCGCGCGCGGTAGTGCCGGTGTGGAAAAGTCCGGCGATCTTGAAATTGCGCGTCAGCCCTTCGGAGGAAACCGCCGTTATCGTGTCGCCGAACCCGGCGCCGAGCCGGTTCGCCATCGTGTCGCCGATGAGCACGTTGTTGCCGCCCGCGGCAAGTGCCGAAAAGCTGCCTTCGACGAACTCTCCGACGATCGGTGAAACGCCGGTCTCGCGCTGCGGATCGACCCCGATGATAGCTGCGCCCACTTCGCGGCTGGAATAGCGGATCACGCCCTGCGTCTTTAGGCTTGCTGCGAACCGGCCGGGAATCCAGCTCTCCAGCCAGGAGGTCGCGGCGGTCGGGTTGATGATGCCGCGCCGATCGTCGCGTGGCCGGAGCCCCGAGATGGCGGCGGTCTCGAAGTAGTCCTCGGCCGGCTGCCGGCGGGCGGTGCGCTGCTCGTCGGTGATGTCGACATGCGGCATCGTGTCGACGAGCTGCCTGACGAAATCGTCCTGCCCGCCCTGCATCAGCGCCGCCATCGCAATTGAGAAGCCGACACCCACCGCGACGCCGACTATGGCGACCAGCGTCTGGCGGCCGCGGCCGGCGATATGCGTTACGGCAATGTCGACGATCAGCGCCATCGTTGCCTATCTCTCCTGCGCGGCGGCGATGTTCACGCGCGCACCGTCGCCGAGGTCAGCGGGATAGGGCGAGATGACGCGAGCCTTCTCATCGACACTAGAGATAACTTCGACGCCATTGGTGCCGCGAATGCCCGTTCGGATTTCACGCCGCCAGGCCTTGTCGCCTTCGACTACGAACACCTTGTTCCCATCCACCGCAACCGACGGGATCAACAGCGCATTTTTCGAAACGCGGATGACGATGTTCACGTCGGTCGACATGCCTATACGAAGCGGCGTATTGTCCGGCAGGCGGAAGCGGACGCGATAGGTCTTCGTCACCGGATCGCCCTTGGGCGTGATGCTGTCGACCACCGCTTCCAGATTCTGCCGAGGGAACGCATCGGATTTAAGCAGCGCGCGCTGGCCGATCTCGACCCGTGGAATGTCCTCCTCGTTGACCTCGGCGACCACCAGGAGCGGCTTCGGCTCGCCGACCCAGAACAACACGGCGCCGAGTTCGGCGATCTCACCGACCTCGCCGTCCTGCCTGAGCACGATACCGGCGCTCGGCGCTCGTAAGACGTAGGTGTCGAGCCGCGCTTTCTGTCCGGCAACCAGCGCTTCGATCTGGCCAAGCTCGCTTTGCGCGCGATCGAGCGCCTGCTGGCTTGCCGCACGCCTTTCGGCAAGCACGGTCAGCCTCCGGAGCTCTTCCTGGGCAAGTGCTTGACGCGCTTCGATCTCGCCAAGCACGGCCCGGGCCTCGCTGTCGTCGAGCTTGGCGAGCACATCGCCTTGTGCAACCCTCGACCCCTCGCAATTACACTGCTCGACGATCCTCTCGCGGACAACGGGAGTCACCTTGGCCCAGGTTCGCGGCTCGACTGAGCCACTCGCGTAAACGATCTCCGCCGCGTCGCCGCGTTGTGGCGTCACGATCGAAACCTTGGCCGGCTGCCACACATACCAAGCGCCGAAAGCAGCAGTCGCCGCGACAAGAACGATGCCGACAGTCCAGCGTATCCGTCGCAAGAAGCTCTCCTTCCACCATCGAATGCGAACGTCGGAGCGGTGGCAGACATAGCATTAGACCGACCGTCGGTCTATAAAAGTTGCATAAAGAAACGGTTCGTGCTCCTCTTGCCCCCTGTACTTTGTGAGGTCGATTTTGCCCCGAGTGATAAAGCCCCCGGAGATACGATCCACCGAGCTCCTCGACTGTGCCCAGCGGCTTTTCTTCGAGCATGGCTACGACAACACGACGGTGAACGACATCATCCGCGAGGCCGGCTTGTCGAAGGGTGCGTTCTATCACTATTTCGCGTCGAAGGAGGCCCTGCTGGAGGCGCTCGCCAGACGTCTCGCACGTGACAGCCTTGCCGAGCTGCAACCCCTCCTCGACGATCCGTCACTCGATGGGATTGGCCGGCTCAATGCACTCTTTGCCGGCTCGCGACGGCTGAACGTCGAGCTTGCCCCGCAATTGCGAAAAACGTTCTTCGTCGTGTTCCGGCCCGAGAACCTTGCCCTCTTCCATCGGGTCGACCAGGCGGCCAGGGAACTGGCCGAGCCGATAATCACAAATCTGCTCAGGAAGGGAAGCGAGGAAGGCATTCTCGACGTGCCCGACCCGCAAGCTTTTGCCGAGATGTTCCTGCAACTCCGGCTGACCTTTCGGGACGTGATGCACCGCGCCCTGCTACAGGCCGAACAGGGTAATATCGACGAAGCAGCGCGGCTGCTCGAGGGCCGATTGCGGCTCTACGGCATCGCAATCGACCGGCTTTTGAAGTTGCCCGATGGAACGATAGAAGCCGTGCAGCCCGGTTTTGCCCGGGCTTTTCTCGAAGCCGGACCGTAAACCGCTGACAGCGATGGAGGAGAGTTGATGAGTAGGAAATCGCGCGCTTCGACCGATGCCGTTCTCAAGGAACTGCGCGCCTTCGGCCTCACCTATCCGGGCGCCGAGACAAAGACTCCGTGGCCTGGTCACGACGATCTCGCGGTGAAAGGAAAGACCTTTGCTTATTTGAGCCTTGAAGGCGAACCGTTCAGCATCTCCCTCAAACTCCCCTACAGCGGCGACGAGGCGAGAAAGCTCCACTATGCGTCGCCGACAGAGTATGGCCTTGGCAAGAGCGGATGGGTGACGTTCGAACCAGCACCGGACGAACTGCCACCGATCGGACAACTGAAGTCATGGCTCGATGAGAGTTATCGCGCACAAGCGCCCAAAAAGCTTGCCGCCCTGATCACGCACAAGGTGGACTCGCGAGCTTAGGTCGAGCGATCGGTGTCACCCCACGAATCGTCGGCGCTAGAAGCTCAACGACGCCACGCCGATAAGCGCCTTTTTCATTGAATGTCTTTAAGTCCAAAGCCGGCAAATCGTCTGCTTGCCGGTTCCCCTGCGTCAGGCTTAACCTGCGTGCCATGCGTGGAGGCGCGTGCGGTAACAAGGGGAGGACATACAAGGCGCATCACCGGACCTGTACAATGAGGATCTCGCACCGGCGAAGGTTCGAAACTGGGGACCGTTCTCGATCTTCAACGTCTGGACGTCGGACGTCCACAGCCTGTGGGGCTACTATCTCGCTGCCAGCTGTTCCTGTTCTGCGGCGGCTTCGTCAACTTCATCATCGCCATCGGTATCGGTTCGCTGATCATCTATGCGTTGATGAACATGGTCGGCTATGCCGGTATGAAGACCGGGGTGCCCTACCCGGTCCTGGCGCGTGCCTCCTTCGGCATCTGGGGCGCCAACATACCGGCGCTGGTGCGCGCCATCGTCGCCTGCTTCTGGTACGGCGCGCAGACGGCGGCCGCCTCCGGGGCGATCGTAGCCCTGCTGATCCGCTCGCAATGGTTCGCCGACTTCAACCAGAGCACCCATTTCCTCGGCCACTCCGGGCTCGAGGTGATCTGTTTCGTCATCATCTGGGCGCTGCAGCTCCTGATCATCCAGAAAGGCATGGAAACGGTGCGCCGCTTCCAGGATTGGGCCGGACCGGCGGTGTGGGTGATGATGCTGATCCTGGCGATCTATCTTTGCATCAAGGCAGGCACCTTCGCTTTCACCAGCGACATCCCGATGGATGTGCTGCTGGAAAAGACAAAGGACGCGGGCGTGCCGGGCACGCCAGGCTCCTGGACCTCGCTGTTCGCGGTGGCCGCGATCTGGGTGACCTATTTCTCCGCGCTCTATCTCAACTTCTGCGATTTCGCGCGCTACGCCCCGGACAAGGCATCGCTGCGCAAGGGCAACATCTGGGACCTGCCGGTCAATCTTATCCTGTTCTCGCTGGTCGCCGGCGTCACGACGATCGCCGCCTTCGACGTCTATGGCGAGGTGCTGCTGCATCCCGACCAGATTTCGGCGAAATTCGACAGCTGGTTCCTGGCGGCGCTCGCAGCCCTGACCTTTGCGGTGGCGACGCTCGGCATCAATGTGGTGGCGAACTTCGTGTCGCCGGCCTTCGACTTCTCCAATGTCTTTCCACGCCAGATCGACTTCAAGAAGGGCGGCTACATCGCGGCGCTCATCGCGCTGGTGCTCTATCCATTCGCGCCCTGGGAAGGCAGTGCCGCCTCCTTCGTCAACATCATTGGCGCGACGATGGGGCCTATCTTCGGCGTGATGATGGTCGACTATTACCTGATCCGGAAGGGCAAGGTCGACGTCGAGGCGCTCTACAGGGAGAATGGCGAATTCCGCTTTCAGGGCGGCTGGCATGTCAATGCCTTCATCGCCGCCGGTATCGGCGCGGTCTTCTCCTCGATCCTGCCCAACTTCACCAGCCTGCTGCCGTCATGGTGGGGCGTCTATGGCTGGTTCTTCGGCGTGGCAATTGCCGGCGTCATCTACTACGTGCTGCGCACGATGGCACTCGCTGCCGGAGCCAGGATAGCCAAGGCCTGAACGGAGGCGGGGCGGCGCGAGCCGCCCCGTTCATTCTGCGACCATCTTGGCCAGGCGGCGCACGGTGTTCCAGTTGCGCGACGTGCCGACGCCGAGACGTCTGTGGCTCACCGCCGCAAGCAGCCGCGAACTCGGCGTCTCGCGGGAAAAGACGATCCAGATGTCGCCGCCGACAATCCGCAGCCTCTCGTCCTTGCCGGCATATGCCTCAAGCGCCGCGGCGGTCTCGGCGGGAACGGGCGCCCGCATCACGCGCACCGCCACCTGGTCCGCGGCCTCGGCCGATTCGGCTGGGAACGGATTGCCGGCCGCCAGCCTTAGCCAGCCGTCGGCGCAGCGCACGACGATGTCGACGTGGCGGCCGAAAGTCTTTGCGAACGCCGCCTCCAGCCGCTGCTCCAACGCCGCAAGTTCTGTTTCTTGCGCCTCGAAGACCAGATTGCCGGTCGCTACCAGCGTGCGCGGGTTGTTCAGACCCAGGCCTTCGGCCATCGCCTTCAGATCGGACATGACGACCCGCCGCCCCTCGCCCAGGACAATGCTGTAGAGCAGCGCGACGTAAGTTTGCATGGGCGGCTAGTCTAGACCAGCCGCGACTGCTCTACCGCCGCCTCGATGAAGCTGGCAAACAGCGGGTGCGGATCGAGCGGCCGGCTTTTCAACTCGGGATGGTACTGCACGCCGATGAACCAGGGGTGGTCGGGATATTCGACCGTTTCCGGTAGCACGCCGTCCGGCGACATGCCGGCAAACACCAGGCCGCAATCCTCGAGCCGCTCCTTGTAGTCGACATTGACCTCGTAGCGGTGGCGATGGCGTTCGGAAATCTGGGTATCGCCATAGATCTCGGCGATCTTCGATCCCTTGGCGAGGTCGGCCTGGTAGGCACCGAGCCGCATGGTACCACCAAGGTCGCCGGTTTCCCTGCGCTTTTCCAGCATGTTGCCCTTCAGCCATTCGGTCATCAAGCCGACGACCGGCTCCTCGGTTGGACCGAACTCGGTCGATGATGCGCGCTCGACGCCGGCCAGCGAACGCGCCGCCTCGATGCAGGCCATCTGCATGCCGAAGCAGATGCCGAAATACGGCACCTTGCGCTCGCGCGCGAACTTCGCCGCCAGGATTTTGCCCTCCGAGCCGCGCTCGCCAAAACCGCCGGGGACGAGAATGCCATGGACCTTCTCCAGCCACGGCGCCGGGTCTTCCTTCTCGAATATCTCGCTTTCGATCCAGTCGAGCTTGACCTTGACCCGGTTGGCGAGGCCGCCATGCGACAGCGCCTCGATCAGCGATTTGTAGGCGTCCTTGAGGCCGGTATATTTGCCGACGACGGCAATGGTCACTTCGCCTTCCGGATTGTGGATGCGGTTGGACACCGCTTGCCACCGTTCCATGCGCGGCTTCGGCGCCGGATCGATGCCGAAGGCCGCCAGCACTTCCGAATCCAGCCCTTCATTGTGATAGGCCATCGGCACGTCGTAGATATGCGGGACGTCGAGCGCCTGGATGACGGCGCTTTCGCGGACATTGCAGAACAGCGACAGCTTTCTGCGCTCTTCCTTGGGGATCGGCCGGTCGGCGCGGACCAGCAGTATGTCGGGTGCAATGCCGATGCCGCGCAACTCCTTGACCGAATGCTGCGTCGGCTTGGTCTTCAGTTCGCCTGCCGTCGGAATGTAAGGCATCAAGGTCAGGTGGACGTAGACGGCGTTGTTGCGCGGCAGGTCGTTGCCGAGCTGGCGGATCGCCTCCAGGAACGGCATCGCTTCGATGTCGCCGACGGTGCCGCCGATCTCGCACAGCACGAAATCGTAGTCGTCATTGCCGTTGAGGACGAAATTCTTGATCTCGTCGGTGACGTGCGGAATGACCTGCACGGTAGCGCCGAGATAGTCGCCGCGCCGCTCGCGCTCGATGATGTTCTTATAGATCCGGCCTGTGGTGATGTTGTCTTGCTGGTTGGCCGAGCGGCCGGTGAAGCGCTCATAATGGCCAAGATCGAGATCGGTCTCGGCCCCGTCATCGGTCACGAAGACTTCGCCGTGCTGATAGGGCGACATCGTGCCGGGATCGACATTGAGATAGGGATCGAGCTTTTTGATGCGTGCGCGATAGCCCCGCGCCTGCAAGAGAGCCCCAAGGGCCGCGGCAGCAATGCCTTTTCCAAGTGAGGAAACCACGCCGCCTGTGATGAATACATATCGCGCCATGGGAGTCATCGCTTAACGCGGCCGAATTGATTCCGCCAGAGAAAAAACCGCCGCGAAGGCTTTTTCCCAAGAAGGCGCTCTGGTCGTTGGCGTATCAAAACAAAAAGGCCGGCGAGGCCGGCCCTTTTGGCACGATCTGTCAAAGCGTCAGATGATGACGACTTTGGTGCCTACTTTCACCCGGCGGTAAAGGTCCATGACGTGCTCGTTGATCATGCGGAAGCAGCCATTGGAGGCGCTGGTTCCGATCGACTGCGGCGCGATGGTGCCGTGAATGCGCAGGTGGGTATCTTTCTTGCCGTCGTAAAGATAGATGGCGCGCGCACCGAGCGGATTGTCGCCGCCGCCGGGCATGCCGTCCTTGTACTGGCCATAGTGCTTGGGTTCGCGCTTTTGCATATCCAGCGTCGGAATCCAGCGCGGCCATTCCTGCTTGTCGCCGACGGCAACCGTACCTTTGAACTGCAGGCCTTCCCGGCCGACCGCGATGGCATAACGGCGGGCGGTTGACGATGATTCGACGAGGTAGAGACGACGGGCGCTGGTATCGATGACGATGGTGCCGGGGTTGTAGCCGGTGAATTCGACCTCCTGCGGCACGAATTCCGCCTTGACCTTGAACTGCCGCTTGGCCTGCTTCCTTTCGAGCGCGGCGTCGAGCGCGCGTGTTTCCGGAAGCAGCGACATCGACGAAGAGGATGTGCCGCCGAACAGTCCCGCGAACAGCCCGACGCTCTGCGGCTTCTGCCCGACCGGTTCGCTGCGCAACTCGCCATTGTTGCCGGTCAGCGCAACGTTCATGGCCTCGGCCGGGATCGCCTCGGCCGACTGGATCGGCGCAATGGGCGTAATCGGTTCGATGATGTTGACGGTCTTCTTCTTGGCCGGCGTGGCGTCAGCCACCTTGGCCGTTGCGAGCGGCTGGCTCTTCTTGGCAAGGAACGCCTGCCGTTCCGCATCGGCTTTGGCTTTCGCCGCCTCGCGCATCGCCAGCTTCCTGGCTTCGAGTGCCTTGGCGCGAGCGGCTTCCTTGTCGGCTGCGATCTTGGCTTCGATCTTGCGGATCTGCGCAAGGTCGTCCGGCGTCGGATCTTTCTTCTTCTTGAGAAGCTTCAATTGCGCTGCATCGCTTTTGGCAGCGACCTTGACGACGTCGGTTGTTGTTGCGGCTTTGTGGGCCGAGTTTGCCGTCGGCATGGCCGCGTAAGCGGGCGCACCTAGGCTGAGCACGGCACAAAGGCCGGCAAAAATGAAGCTGCGAAGCTGCATGGGGAAGATCCGATCGTTCAATGCTTGTTGCCCACGGCGTCGCCCGGCGCCCCCCAAGGACGCCGAGAATGCCGCGTGCAACGTATAATCGATTAGCCGGAAGCGCCTCAAGCGTGAGGCGCAGTCGAATCTTCGTGATCGTGCGGCATTTGCCGCGACTGTGTTCAAACGACAACAGATCGCGGCATAAGTTGCCCTATTACTGGTTGGGGACCTGCGGCGTGGCCGGCGCGGTGGCGCCGTTTGTCGCTGGCGGCGTCGCCGGAGCGGTTGCCGGCGGCGGCGTTGCCGCGCCATTGCCGGACGGCGGGGTCGGCGCCGTGGTGCCCGAAGGCGGCGTCGGCGTCGTGGTTCCAGGCAATTGGTTGAGTACGCCCTTGCCTACTCCGTCCGAGGTCGCCGGCACGCGATCGAGAATGTCGATCGGCTTCTCGCCATAGCGCGCAACGATCGACAGTGTCAGCGAAGTGACGAAGAAAGCGGCAGCCAGGATCGCCGTCGCCCGCGTCAGCGCATTGGCGGCGCCACGCGCGGTCATGAAGCCCGATCCGCCGCCGATGCCGAGGCCGCCGCCTTCGGAGCGCTGCAGCAGCACCACGCCGACAAGCGCGAGCACGACCATGAGGTGGACGACGATCAGTACGGTTTCCATAATTTACCCTGGCAAGGCCTTGTGCGGCCGCTGATTTGGAGGCGGCTCAATACAATGCTTTGACGGCATTTCCAAGCCCGTGGCCGGAATATGGGAAGCAATGCGTCCTTTGCAACGATTTCGGCGCCGGCCGTCCGCTCAAATGCAGCAAGCAGCCCTTGTATCAAGCAATGTTTCGATAGGCTTCCGCGATGCCGAGGAAGTCCGCCGCCTTTAGGCTGGCGCCGCCGACCAGCGCGCCATCGACATTCCTGACGCCGAGCAACTCGACGGCGTTGGACGGCTTGACCGAGCCGCCGTAGAGAATGCGCATCTTGGCCGCCGTATTGCCGAGCTTCCGTGCCAGTTCTTCGCGGATATGCGCATGTGCCTCGGCGACGTCGGCGGCGGTCGGGGTCAAGCCGGTCCCAATCGCCCATATTGGCTCATAGGCAATGACGGTGTTGGAAGCCGTGGCGTTTGGCGGGACCGAGCCAGCGACCTGGCGCGACAGCACGTCGAGCGTGGCTCCTGCTTCTCGTTCGGCTCTTGTCTCACCAATGCAGATGATGGCCACCAGCCCGGCGCGCCATGCGGCGGAGGCCTTGGCCTGGACCAAGGCATCGTCCTCCTTGCGATCGGCGCGGCATTCGGAATGGCCGACGATGACATGGCTGGCACCTGCATCCTTCAGCATCTCGGCCGAAATGCAGCCGGTATAGGCGCCGCTTTCCTCGGTGTGGCAATCCTCTCCGCCGGCCCGCACCGGCGTGCGCGACAGAATCTCGGCGGCGTGCGCAAGCAAGGTCGCCGGCACACAGACCACCGCTTCGGTCTCGGCGTCGAGCCCACTCATGAAGCCGTTGCCGATCATCCTGAGCTCGTTGAGCGAGGCGCTAGTGCCGTTCATTTTCCAGTTGCCGGCGACGAGCGGGCGGATTCCAGGCGTCATGGGATTTGTTTCTCCGGGCAATTTCCAGCTGGCCCTCACTATCAAAATCAGGCCACAAAGCAATCGACAGTGGGCAGGAAGGGCGCTATTGCGCTTGTTTCAGACTCGGCGCATGCGAAATGCGCAAAAATCGGAAGTACACATGCTTGGTATGTTGAGAAGCGCGGCGGGGACCTGGGTCGCTAAACTGCTGCTGTCATTGTTGGTGTTGAGCTTCGCCGTCTGGGGCATCTCGGGCCGCCTGATGGGCGGTCTTGCCGGCCATGATGCCGTGATCACGGCCGGAGGCACCAAGGTCTCGATCAACGAATACCGCCTCGCCTACGATCGCCAGCTCAGCGTGATGTCGCAGCAATTCGGCCAGCGCATCAGCCGTGAGCAAGCGACGGCGCTCGGCATCGACAACCAGGTGCTGGCGCAACTCGTGTCGGGCGCCGTCCTCGACGAGCAGGCCCGCAAGCTCGGACTCGGCCTGTCAAAGGACCGGCTCGCCGAACTGACGCGTGAAGACCCGGCGTTCAAAGGGCCTGCCGGAAGCTTCGACAGGAGAACCTTCGAGTACCTGCTTCGGCAGATCGGCATGCGGCCGGAAGACTATTTGAAGAACCGCGCCCAGGTCGCGGTCCGCCAGCAGATCGTCGAGGCGGTTTCGGACGGCCTCAAGGCCCCGGATACATTCTTCAAGGCGGTCGCGCTCTATCGCGGCGAAGATCGCACCATCGACTACCTGACCTTGCCGAAATCGCTGGTCGAACCGATAGAAGCGCCGTCCGACAGCGCGCTTTCGGCCTATTTCGAGGAAAACAAGAAAACCTACGCCGCGCCCGAATACCGCAAGTTCTCCTATGTCAGGCTCGAACCGGAAGACATCATGGATTTGAGCGCGGTGACCGACCAACAGGTCAGCGACGACTACAATAAGAACAAGGCGCGCTACACCACGCCGGAGATGCGCACCATCGAGCAGCTTGTGTTCAAGACACCTGATGCCGCAAAGGCGGCGCTCGATTCGCTCAGGACCGGCGCGACCTTCGACAAGATCGTCGCTGCCGAAGGCAAGACGCCGGCCGACACGCTGCTCGGCACGCTGGCCAAGGACAAGATCGCCGACAAGGCGGTCGCCGATGCTGCCTTCAAACTAAACGTCAATGAGGTCAGCCCGGTCGTACAGGGCGCCTTTGGTCCCGTTCTGCTGCGCGTCACCGAGATCAAGCCCGAAGTGGTGAAGCCGCTGGCCGAAGTGTCCGAGCAGATCCGCAAGGACCTGGCACTGGGCGAGGCAAGCCGCATCTTGCTGGACGTGCACGACAATTACGAGGATACGCGCGCCTCGGGCAGTTCGCTCGCCGAGGCAGCCGCCAAATTGAAGCTGAAGGTCGTCACCATCGATGCCATCGACCGCACCGGCCAACGGCCGGATGGAAGCATCGTCAAAGACCTGCCGGAATCGCCGGCACTCATCAAGGCGGTGTTCGAATCCGAACCCGGAACCGACAATGAAGGCCTCACCACCGCCGATAACGGCTTCGTCTTCTACGACGTGAGCGCGATCACGCCTGCCCGCGACCGCACATTGGACGAAGTCCGCCAGAAGGTCGTGGCCGACTGGACCGCGGCGGAGACCACCAAACGGCTCACCGCAAAAGCACAAGAGCTCGAGAAGCGTCTCAAGGCCGGCGCCACGCTCGAGGTGATCACCGGTGAGCTCAAGCTCGAAAAGCAGACCAAGCGCGGCGTCAAGCGCGATGCTGACGACGTCGATTTCGGCAAGGAAGGGGCCGCCGCGATGTTCGGCGTCGGCGAAGGCGGCACCGGGCTGATCCCCTCACCTACGGGCGACGGACAGATCCTGTTCAAGGTTGCCGAGGTGTTCGAGCCTGCCGGGGCCGATGCCAGCTCAGTACCCGAGGACGCACAGAAGTCCTTCACCTCCGGCATGTCCGACGACCTGCTCGACCAGTTGGTGGCGCAGTTGCAGACGCAATATGACGTCCGCATCGATCAGACGGCCGTAACCCAAGCCCTGGCCAGATGAGCGCGCTGAAGATCCACATCGCCAAGGTCGCCGCCGGCAGCGCTCTTTCTTTCGAGGAGGCGCGCGAGGCCTTCGACATTATCATGTCGGGCGATGCTACCCCCGGCCAGATCGGCGGCTTCTTGATGGCTTTGCGCGTGCGCGGTGAGACCGTCAGCGAGATCGCCGGCGCCGTCGCCACCATGCGCGCCAAGATGCTACGTGTCGAAGCCCCCGAGGGCGCCATCGACATTGTCGGCACCGGCGGCGACAATTCGCACAGCGTCAACATTTCGACCGCATCCGCTTTCGTCATCGCCGGCAGCGGCGTGCCCGTCGCCAAGCACGGCAATCGCGGACTGTCCTCGCTGACCGGCGCCGCCGATGTGCTGATCGCATTGGGCGTCAAGATCGACATCCCTCCGGAGACGATCGGCCGCTGCATCCACGAGGCCGGCGTCGGCTTCATGTTCGCGCCGGCGCATCACCCGGCGATGAAGCATGTCGGCCCGACCCGGGTCGAGCTCGGAACCCGCACCATCTTCAACCTGCTGGGCCCGCTTTCCAATCCGGCGAGTGTCAGACGGCAGATGGTCGGCGTGTTCTTGCCCGAATGGATCATGCCCGTGGCAGAAACGTTGAAGGAACTTGGTGCCGACCATGCCTGGATCGTCCATGGCGACGGCTATGACGAGATCACCACCACCGGCGAGACGCTTGTCGCCGAACTGGCCGGCGGCGAGATCCGCAGCTTTACGCTGACCCCGGAAGCCGTCGGACTGAAGCGGCACACCAAGGACGAGTTGCGCGGCGGCGACGCCGCCCACAACGCCCAGGCACTGCGCGACATGCTGGGCGGCGCCGCCGGCGCCTTTCGCGATACGGTGCTGATGAATGCCGGCGCCGGGCTGGTGGTGGCCGGCAAAGCGACGACGCTTGCCGACGGCATGGTAACGGCGGCGCAGGCCATCGACAGCGGCCGCTCGCTGAAAGTGCTCGACAGGCTGATCGAAATTTCGAACGGTTAAAACCATGTCCGACATCCTGCGCAAGATCGAGGCTTACAAGCGCGACGAGATCACGGCGGCCAAGGCGCGCGTGCCGCTCGCCGAGATCAAGGCACGGGCGACGGATGCCGACGCGCCGCGCGGCTTTCTTTCCGCCCTTGAAGCAAAGCGCAAATCCGGCAGGTTCGCGCTGATTGCCGAAATCAAGAAGGCTAGCCCATCCAAAGGCCTGATCCGCGCCGATTTCGATCCACCGACGCTGGCCAGGGCCTATGCGAAGGGCGGTGCCGCCTGCCTTTCGGTGCTGACCGACGCACCCTCCTTCCAAGGCGCGCCCGAATTCCTCACCACTGCGCGCGCTGCCATCGAGCTGCCTGCATTGCGCAAGGATTTCCTGTTCGACCCCTATCAGGTCTACGAGGCCAGGGCATGGGGCGCCGATGCCATCCTGATCATCATGGCCAGCGTCGACGACGCGTTGGCAAGAGAACTCGAAGCGACAGCGTTCGGGCTCGGCATGGACGCGCTGGTCGAAGTGCATGACGAGGCTGAAATGGAACGCGCGCTGCGGCTGTCGTCGCGGCTGATCGGAATCAACAACCGCAATCTCCGGACCTTCGAAACCAGCCTACAGACCTCGGAGCGGCTGGTAGCGATGGTGCCGGCCGACCGCCATCTGGTCAGCGAGAGCGGTATCTTTTCGCACGACGATTGCCGCCGGCTGGAGCAGAGCGGCATTGCGACTTTCCTGGTCGGCGAGAGCCTGATGCGCCAGCAGGACGTGGCCGCGGCAACGCGCCTGCTGTTGACGGGCAAGGCGCCGGCAGAGGTCGTTTGAGGATGGCGGCCGCCCTCACCCATCTTGGCGCGCAGGGCGAAGCCAACATGGTCGATGTCGGCGACAAGGCTGAGACGGTGCGCACGGCAGTCGCAGAAGGTTTTGTCGCGATGCGGCCCGAGACGCTGGACATGATCCTCGCCGGCGACGCCAAGAAGGGCGACGTGCTGGGCACCGCGCGCATTGCCGGCATCATGGCGGCCAAGAAGACGCATGAACTGATCCCGCTTTGCCATCCGCTGCTGCTGACCAGGATATCTGTCGATATCGAGGCGGACGCCGCGCTGCCCGGCCTGAAGGTGACAGCATTGACCCGCGTCACCGGCAAGACCGGCGTTGAGATGGAGGCTCTGAGTGCCGTCTCGGTCGCTTGCCTGACCATCTACGACATGGCCAAGGCGGTCGACCGCGCCATGGTCATCTCCGGCATCAGGCTGGTTGAAAAGACCGGCGGCAAATCCGGCGACTACAAGATCACCGGAGACGGGGCCACCGAGGCAGGCCGATAAT
Organism: Mesorhizobium sp. M0500; assembly: GCF_040321165.1. Classification (NCBI taxonomy): domain Bacteria; kingdom Pseudomonadati; phylum Pseudomonadota; class Alphaproteobacteria; order Hyphomicrobiales; family Phyllobacteriaceae; genus Mesorhizobium; species Mesorhizobium sp. M0500. The sequence continues at coordinate 21,741 of NZ_JAMYRB010000009.1, read as the reverse complement.
GGCGCTGGTCCCAGTTGCCGAGGCGCTCGAGCGCCTGCTGGACGGCGCAGCAGCGCTGCCGGGCGAACGCGTCGCACTGCTGGATGCCGCCGACCGCGTGCTGGCGGAGCCGGTTGTGGCGCTCCGCACCCAGCCGCCGTTCAACGCCTCCGCCATGGACGGCTATGCCGTGCGGGCGGCCGATATCGCGTCCGTACCGGCAAAGCTTTCGGTGGTCGGCATGGCGCCGGCCGGACGCGGCTTTGCCGGAACGGTGCAGCAGCGGCAGGCCGTGCGCATCTTTACCGGCGCGCCGCTTCCCGAAGGCGCCGACACTATCGTCATCCAGGAGAACGTCCGCGATCTCGGTGGCGGCAGCGTCGAAGTGACGGAACCGACGGTGCAGGGGCGCAACATCCGCCGCCTCGGGCTCGATTTCGCCAAGAGCGATGTCCTGCTGCCCAAAGGCCGCCTGCTCGACCCGGCGGCCTTGTCGCTGGCGGCATCGGCCAATCACCCCGAGGTGCGCGTGGTCAAACGGCCGCTGGTCGCCATCATCGCCACCGGCGACGAATTGCTGCCGCCGGGCAGCGATCTTGGCCCCGACCAGATCATCTCCTCCAACGCCTATGGTGTCGCCGCTGCCGCACAGTCGGTCGGTGCGCGCGCGCTCGACCTTGGCATCGCGCCGGACCGCAGGGAGGCGATCGCTGCGCTGGTTGAAAAGGCCGTGAAGGCTGGCGCGAACGTCATCGTCACGCTGGGCGGTGCCTCGGTCGGTGACCACGACTTCGTGCATGACGTGCTGACCGGGCAAGGCATGACGCTCGATTTCTGGAAGATCGCCATGCGGCCGGGCAAGCCACTGATGTTCGGGCGGCTGGGAGACATTCGCTGCATCGGCCTGCCCGGCAATCCGGTGGCAAGCCTGGTCTGCACTCAGCTCTTCCTGAAGCCGCTGCTGGCGCGGCTCGGCGGCCGCGCCTTTCAGCAGGATATACGTCGGGCACGGCTCGGTGCCGCCATGCCGGCCAACGATCTCAGGCAAGATTATGTGCGGGCTGTTGTCATAGATGACGCCGGTACGCTCGTGGCGACGCCGTTCGGCATCCAGGACTCCTCGATGCTGAAAATGCTGGCCGATGCCAACGGGCTGATCGTTCGCGCGCCGTTCGCGCCTGCCGCAGCGGCGGGCTCCCCCTGCGACGTGCTGATGCTACGCTGAACCTGCCTCACTCCGAGATCAAGGTCCGGGTCAGCGGATGGTCTGGATCGGCCAAACCGTCGATGATGTTGAAATGATGCCGGTCAGGCTCGACGACCGAGCTGGTCGCGGTACCCAGGCCGATCCAGATGTTGGCCAGCAACGCGCTCTGACGCAGGAATTCGGCGCGCTCGCCGCCGCCGGCCCAGCAGGTCAGGCGGGCCTTGTCCATCGGGCGCAGCAGCACCGGGCTTTCGGCCTGCGCCTCGGCCTCATCGATCGCGATCGTCTTGTTCATGCCGGTGCGCATGATCGGGCGCAAATCATGCACCCCCGAGATCGACACCACGTGACGAACGCGCCGGACGACTTCGGGCGCCAGCGGCGTCGTCGCCGTAACCATCCGGCTAACAAGATGGCCGCCGGCCGAGTGCCCGGTCAGCATCAGCGGCCCTGGGACCATCGCCGCCGCCTTGCCGATCGCCGCGCCGACTTCCTTGACGATGCCGCCAATGCGTATCTGCGGACAGAGCGTGTAGGACGGCATCGCCACCGCATAGCCGCGATCAACAGGGCCAGCGGCAAGATGCGACCAGAAATTCTTGTCGAATTCCATCCAGTAGCCGCCATGAACGAACACCACGAGTCCCTTGGGCTTGATGGCCGGCAGGAAAAGATCGAGCCGGTTGCGTGGGTTGTCGCCATAGGCCATGTCGAGCCGCGCCCTGCCCTCGGTCGAAAGCACGTCGCGGAAAACCCGCGCGGGCTCGATCCAGGCCGCCGGCCAGCGATCGCTGCCGGCTATGTTGGCGCCGTTGGCATAGGCGTTGTCCCAATCGGCAATGTGACGTTCGAACACCCTGCGCCCTCCCTGGCAATATGGCCTTGCAACGTAGCCGTGAGCATCGCGCGGCACGTCGTCGCCAGCCTCACGATTCCAGCTCTCGCATCAATCTCAAGTGACAGCTGCTTTGATGGCGAAGCGCGCATCCTTCCACGCACCGGTGCGCAGGATATCCTCAAGCACTTTGACGGCCTGCCAGACATCGGCATAGCCGACATAGAGCGGGGTGAAGCCGAAGCGCATGGTCGATGGCGCGCGAAAATCGCCGATCACGCCACGTTCGATCAGCGCGCGCATGACCTGGTAGCCATGCTCATGCATGAATGAAATCTGGCTGCCGCGTTTTTCCCCATCGCGCGTGCTTTCGAGCGTGAGCCCGTAAGTGCCGCACTTTGCCTCGACAAGCTCGATGAACAGATCCGCCAGCGCGATGCTCTTCTTGCGCACCGCCGTCATGTCGACATCGTTCCAGATGTCGAGCGCGCCCTTCAGCGTGCGCATCGACAGGACCGGCTGGGTGCCGCACAGAAACCGGCGGATGCCGGTGCCGGCCGCATAGCCTGGCTCGAAGGCGAAGGGCCGTGCATGGCCCCACCAGCCGGTGAGCGGCTGCTGGATGTCGGAAAGATGCCGCTCAGCCGCATAGATGAAGGCAGGCGCGCCCGGGCCGCCATTCAGATATTTGTAGGTGCAGCCAACGGCAAAATCGGCGTTTGCCTTGTCGAGCTCGACTGGCATCGCGCCGGCGGTGTGGCAGAGATCCCAGACGATCATCGCCCCGGCTTCCTGAGCCCTGCGCGTCAGCGTCGGCATGTCGCGCAGTTCGCCCGACTTGTAGTTGACGTGGTTGACCAGCACCACGGCGGTGCGTTCGTCGATCAGCTCTTCGATGGTCGGCGCGTCGACCCCCGAGAGGCGCAGCAGCGTATCTTTTCGCGTCGAAACCACACCCTCGGCCATGTAGAGGTCCGTCGGAAAACTATCGCCCTCGGCGACGATGACCTGCCGCTCCGGTCGCATGGCCATGGCGGCGTGCAGCAGCTTGTAGATGTTGACTGATGTCGTGTCGCAGACCACCGTCTGGCCGGCCGCGGCACCGATCAGGCGCCCGAGCTGGTCGCCAAGTTCAAGCGGCATGTTGAACCAGCCGGCCGTGTTCCATGCGCGGATGAGATCATGCGACCATTCTTCGGGTCGCGGCCTTGTGCAGTTCATCGAAAGCGGCACGTGAAGCAGCTCCTAGCGAATTGCCGTCAAGATAGATCACTCCTTGCGGCAACACAAAGCGGTCGCGCATCGCGCGCAGCGGATCCGCGGCATCCATCGCTTTTATGGCCACGAGATCGGGAATTCCTGTCATGATTTGTCTGCTCCCCCAAGATCCAACGCAACGCAGGACACGCATCGACTGTTCTTCCATTACCTGGTTATGCGCAGCAAGGCTCCACCGGCGAGAAGCAGCCTGACCAGGCGGTGGAAACTTAACCGCGAGGTTGGCGTTTTGAGTTCGTTTCGTTCACGGTGCATTGACCAAACCGCACAGTCGATAGGGGTTCACTTCCGTGCCCTTTGCCGACCGACGGCCGATGCCAGTGCCGCCTTCTAGGAGGCCAGAAGGGCGCAAACGAAAGCAGAATCAAGGCGATGAGGCTCGCGGCGGTGAAAATGCGGTACGCCGGTAGGGGACGTCGTTTGTTTCCCGAGCCTTAACGCATTCATTAAACTTTAAACAGTTGCGGAACACAACTGGAACAGATAGTGTTTGTTCTGGGTTTGTTTTTCTGATTCTGTTGGGGGTCGCTATGCTGACACGCAAACAACACGAACTGCTTATGTTCATCCACGAAAGGTTGAAGGAAAGCGGTATCCCGCCTTCATTCGACGAGATGAAGGAAGCGCTCGACCTGGCTTCCAAATCCGGAATCCACCGGCTGATTACGGCGCTGGAGGAGCGCGGCTTCATTCGCCGTTTGCCCAATCGGGCCCGTGCGCTGGAGGTGCTGCGCCTGCCTGACTCGATCGCCCCCGGCCTCAATGCGGCACGCAAGTTCTCGCCGAGTGTCATCCAGGGCAGTCTTGGGCAAGGCGGTTCTCGGCAAGGCAAGCCGTCATCGTCGCGCGTGCCCGCAGCCGGAAATGACGACGATGTCGTCGCCGCCGTTTCGATCCCGGTGATGGGCCGCATCGCCGCTGGTGTGCCGATCGATGCCATCCAGCACCAGACGCATTCGATTTCGGTTCCGCCGGATATGATCATGGGCGGCGAGCACTATGCGCTCGAGGTCAAAGGCGATTCGATGATCGAGGCCGGCATTTTCGACGGCGACACGGTGATCATCCGCAATGCCGATACGGCGAGCCCCGGTGAGATCGTGGTGGCACTGGTCGACGAGGAGGAAGCGACGCTGAAGCGGTTCCGCCGCAAGGGCGCCTCGATCGCCCTGGAAGCCGCCAATCCGGCCTACGAGACGCGCATCTTCGGACCAGACAGGGTCAAGGTGCAGGGCAAGCTCGTCGGACTGATCCGCCGCTACTGAGCTCCGCCCTTGGCGCCGGCTTTGGGGTTGTCGGCCCTGCGGTATGGCGGCAGGCCCCGTGCCGCGCGTGAAAATTTCCGCTGCACGTGCCAGGGCCGGTATGATTTTTCGACGGCAAAGCGGATCTCGGCGCGCGTTGCCGCTTGTGGATCGAAATAGACGGCGGCACTTCCCGCGCGCGCCAGTTGCCGTTTGGTGACGACGAGGACCAGCCGGTCGTAGTAGCAGGGGTTATGGGCGGTGGCGTCGTCGATGACGATCAAGCTGGCAAAGGCGCAGGCTGGCCGCGCAATATCGCGGTCCTTGGCTTGCGCGATGATCGCGCCGGATGGATGCCTGGCAAGGCAGAGGCCGTCCGTGCAAATGAACGGCATGCCCGGCGGTAGGTCGGCCGGATCGGCAATGTCGAATTGCGGGTCGTTCTTTCCAGGTGTTTCCGGCGCGACGATAGCCTCTGATGTGAGCGCGCGTTTCCAGTTGTCGATGGTGAACTCATTCGGGCGTGCCCGGTTGACCGCGAGTTCACCGCTGCCGATCGGCAGCGCGACCAGCCGTGCGTCCTCCGAGACCAATACGTCGGGTATGCGTGTCTGCGTTGTCGTCAGCAAGCCGGCGAGCGCAAAAGGAAGTGCCGCCAGCCGCAACCAGGTCGTCGCCATGCTGGCAATGACGAGGGCGATCGTCACCAGAAGGACGGATCTCAGCGAAATCAGCCCGACCGCATCGATCGGCGAGCGCTCCGAGATCCACCCGGACAGGGCGATCATCGCCGTCAGCCCCTTGCCCATGACATAGAGGAAAGGGCCATCCGCACCGAACGGCATCGCCAGCGCGCTGAGAACGGCGAAGGGCATGACGACCAGTGAGACGATGGGCATGATGGCCAGATTGGCGAACAGGCTGAGCGGCGCCACGCGCTGGAAATGCCATATGGCGAAAAGCGCCGTGGCGCTCCCTGCAATGATCGAGGTCATGGCCAGACCGCACATGCCCAGCAGGACCTTTCGAGTGGCAAAGCGTAGCGGCGACCGCCGCGGCGGCGGCGTGGTGGCCCTGCCGGCGCGGTAATCGGACCAGCCTGCATAGGCGCCGACAAGGGCCGCCGTCGCGGCGAAGGACATCTGGAAACTCGGACCGACCACCTCGTGCGGCGACACCAGGATGACCGCGATGGCCGAGATCGCCAGGTTGCGCATGGTGAGCGCGGCCCGGTCGAACAGCACGGCGATAAGCATCACCGCCAGCATGATGAAGCTGCGTTCGGCTGCCACGACAATGCCCGAAAAGACGAGGTAGGCCGCAATCGAAAAAAGCGCGGCGGCCGCGGCATATTTCTTGACCGGCCGTCGCGATGAGAAATCGGGAAACAGCGCAAAGGCACCCCGCAGCAGCGCCATGATGGTGCCGGCGACCAACGCCATATGCAGCCCCGAGATGGAGATGATGTGGTAGATGCCGGTGCGCCGCATCGCTTCGTTGATCTCCTCGGGAATGCCGGCGCGCACGCCGACGATCAGCGCAGCAGCAATCTCGCCCTCGGCACCGCCGATGCGGCTGCGGATATGGTCGGCGATGGATTCGCGCGCGTCTTCGATCGCGGAAGAAAGCTGCGCGGCAAGCGGCATGCTGCCCGACGACACGACTTTCGGATTGCCGAGAAAAAAGCCGCTGCCGCCGATACCGGCGAAATAGCTGTCGAAGGAGAAATCATAGCTGTCGGGCCGCACCGGGCCGGTCGGCGGCAGCAGCCGCACATAGCCGGTGATCTCGGAACCGGCGGTCAGCTCAGCCGGTATCTTCATCGCCGAAACGCGGACCCGTTCCGGCATGTAGCGCAGTGTCGGCCTGGCGGTTGAGATCACATCGATTGTCAGCCTGATGCGGCCGCTCGCCATGGGCTCGTACGATACGACGCGACCCGTCAGCCGCGTCGAGATTTCGGAACCGAGCATATGCGTTCCGACACGCCATGTCTCGAACTTGGCGGCAAGTACGCCAAGCGCGCAGAGCAGTGCCACCATGAAGCACAGGCGCGTCCTGGGCCATGACCGCGAGACGACGGCACAAAGGGCCGCGAGGAGCGCGATTGCGATCGGCTGTGGAAAGGCCGGCTCCACCGACAGCCCGAAATATACGACCACCCCGCATGCGAGGAACACCGGCACCAGCAGGAAGGCGATGCCGCGGTCGAGTTCCAGACCGGCTGCCGTGGTTACGCTGTTGCGGATACGGGACGGTGACGGGAGGCGGAAACGCCTGGGCAGGCGTACGATGGGCTCGCCCGCGGGCACGAGAACCGTTGCTGGGTCGCTGGCCGGCAGCGACGGAGCATCGAAGCGCGGAGCGGGTAGCAATGCCGGTGCCGGCAGGACAGGCGGGGGAGCGGCAAACAGCAAGCGTTCGCTGACGCCGCTGCCAACGTCCTCGCCCTCGCCCGCACCACGGCCTCGCACAGCCATCGGGTCTGCCCCTTGCGCCCTCGACCTCCTATGCTACATGAACGCGCAACGCGCGAAAGTCCGCAAACCCACTTCCTTCGCCCGCCTGAGAGTTCCATGCCCGATAAGGTCGTCACCCGTTTTGCCCCCTCGCCCACCGGCTATCTGCACATTGGCGGCGCGCGCACGGCGCTGTTCAACTGGCTGTATGCCAAGCACACAGGCGGCACGATGCTGCTGCGCATCGAGGACACCGACCGCGAGCGCTCCACCGATGCGGCGACGGCAGCCATTCTCGACGGACTTTCCTGGCTCGGACTCACCTGGGACGGCGCACCTGTCTCGCAGTTCGAGCGCGCGCCGCGCCATCGCGAGGTGGCCGAGGAGCTGGTGCGCTCGGGCAAGGCCTATTACTGCTACGCGACGCCGGCGGAGCTGGAGGCGATGCGCGAGGCAGCGCGAGCCAAGGGGCTGCCGCCCCGCTATGATGGGCGCTGGCGCGACCGCGACCCGTCGGAGGCGCCGCCCGGCGCCAAGGGGGCGATCCGCATCAAGGCGCCGACAGACGGCGAGACGGTGGTGCATGACCGCGTCCAGGGCGACGTGCGCTTTCCCAACAAGGATCTCGACGATTTCATTATTCTGCGCTCGGACGGCAATCCCACCTACATGCATGCCGTCGTCGTCGACGATCACGACATGGGCATCACCCACATCATCCGCGGCGACGATCATTTGACCAACGCCGCACGCCAGACCGTAATCTATCAGGCCATGGGCTGGGAGGTGCCGTCGATGTCGCATATCCCGCTGATCCACGGTGCCGACGGCGCCAAGCTGTCGAAGCGGCACGGTGCGCTTGGCGTCGAAGCCTATCGGGCCATGGGCTACCTGCCGGAGGCGCTGCTCAACTATCTGGCGAGGCTTGGCTGGAGCCACGGCGACGATGAGATCATGTCGATCGCCGACATGATTACATGGTTCGACATTGGCGACGTCAACAAGGGCGCCGCCCGTTTCGACTTCGCCAAGCTCGAGGCACTTAACGGCGTGCATATGCGCCGGATGAACGACGCGGCGCTGCTCGACATCTTCATCGCCACTCTGCCCTATCTTGAAGGCGGCCCAGCAATCGCCGCGCGCCTCGACGACAGACGCAGGGCGCAACTGCTTGCCGCTTTGCCGGGCCTGAAGGAGCGCGCCAAGACGCTGGTCGAACTTGCTGAAGGGGCTGCATTCCTTTTCGTCGAGCGGCCGGCGCCGGTCGACGAGAAGGCGGCGGCGCTGCTCAGCGGTGAGGCGCGCGCGATCCTGCGGGGCGCTCATGCGGCACTAGCCACGGTTTCGGAGTGGTCTGCCGCCTCAGCCGAAGCCGCGATCCGCGACTATGCGCAGGCCGCCGGCCATAAACTCGGCGCCGTGGCCCAACCTTTGCGCGCCGCGCTCACCGGCAAAAGTACCTCGCCAGGTGTCTTCGATGTGCTGGCCGTGCTTGGCCGCGAGGAAAGCCTGGCGCGGATCGCTGATCAAATCGATTAGCAAACTGGCCCAAGAAGATTGGCATTGAAAGGTGTGTTTCGCAGTGCAACATTGGGTCTTGGCCTAATCTGCCGCGCAGATTCAATTGCGGGCGCAAATGTGCGTATTCCGATGCTTTTGACGTGTTGGGTTCAGATATTTTGCCTTTGCCGGCCTGAGGAAACAAAAAGGAGTTTGCTATGACCGAACCTGCGACAAAAATGGAATTTGGCGGCAAAACCCAGGCATCGACGGCCAAGCTGGAACTCGGCGGCAAAATCCATGAATTCAAGATACGAAGTGGTTCGGTAGGACCTGACGTTATCGACATCGGTTCGCTCTACAACACCGCCGGCGTCTTTACCTACGATCCCGGTTTTACGTCGACTGCGAGCTGCGAATCGGAAATCACCTTCATCGATGGCGATGCCGGCATTCTTTTGCACCGCGGCTACCCGATCGACCAATTGGCCGAGCACGGCGACTTCCTCGAAGTCTGCTATCTCTTGCTCTATGGTGAACTCCCGACCAAGGCGCAGAAGGACGATTTCGACTACCGGGTGACGCGCCACACCATGGTGCATGAGCAGATGTCGCGCTTTTTCACCGGCTTCCGCCGTGATGCGCATCCGATGGCGGTGATGTGCGGCGTGGTCGGCGCGCTGTCGGCCTTCTATCACGATTCCACCGATATCTCGGACCCCTATCAACGCATGGTCGCGTCAATGCGGCTGATCGCCAAGATGCCGACGATCGCGGCGATGGCCTATAAATACCACATCGGCCAGCCATTCATTTACCCGAAGAACGAGCTGAATTTCGCAGCCAATTTCCTGCATATGTGCTTCGCCGTGCCTTGCGAGGAATACAAGATCAATCCGGTGCTGGCGCGCGCGATGGAGCGCATCTTCATCCTGCACGCCGATCACGAACAGAACGCCTCGACTTCGACCGTCCGCCTGGCCGGCTCGTCGGGCGCCAATCCTTTTGCCTGTATCGCTGCCGGCATCGCCTGCCTGTGGGGTCCCGCACATGGCGGCGCCAACGAGGCAGCCCTGAACATGCTGGGCGAGATCGGTCATGTCGATCACATCCCGGAATTCATTGCGCGCGCCAAGGATAAGAACGATCCGTTCCGATTGATGGGATTTGGCCACCGCGTTTACAAGAATTACGATCCGCGCGCCAAGATCATGCAGAAGACCGCGCACGAGGTCCTGGGCGAGCTCGGCATCAAGGACGATCCACTGCTCGACATCGCCATGGAGCTGGAAAGGATCGCACTGACCGATTCCTATTTCATCGAGAAGAAGCTCTATCCGAACGTCGATTTCTATTCCGGCATCACGCTGAAGGCGCTGGGCTTTCCCACCACCATGTTCACCGTGCTGTTCGCGGTCGCCCGCACCGTCGGCTGGATCGCGCAGTGGAAGGAGATGATCGAGGACCCGCACCAGAAGATCGGTCGCCCGCGCCAGCTCTATACCGGCGCGCCGGAACGGGACTACGTGCCAATCGCGAAGCGGTGAATGGTGAATGGTGAATGGTGAATGGTGAATGGTGAATGGGAGTAGCGAAGCGTCGCTCCCTGTCCATAGAAACCACTATTCACAATTCACTATTCGCAATTCACTCACTTCCTCACCATCCCCATCACCAACCCCGCGGCAATCTCGCCTGACGGCTTGGCGGTTGCCATACGCCCGGCAATGTCGGCAAAACCATGCTTCTGCCAGGTGCGGTAGGCGGTATCGGAGAACAGCGCCTCCAGCTGCCGCGCCAGATAATGCGGCCGCACATATTGATTGTAGTGTTCCGGCACAACCGGCCGGTCGGCAATGAGATTGGGCAAGGCTGCGCTCCATACTTTGATCAGCGGCTGCGCCATGCGCATGACCGGATCGAGCCGGTAGCAGGAGATCATCGGCACACCCGCCAGTGCCAGTTCCAGCGATACCGTCCCCGACGCGATCAGCGCCGCATCCGCCTTGCCGAAGGCCTGCCATTTGCGTTCGGCATCAAGGATGATCTCCGGCTTCTCGTCCCAGCTCGCGACCGAGGTCCTGACCAGGTCGGCGACGTGCGGCACCGTCGGCAATAGCAGGCGCAAGCGGTGCCCGCGCGCCCGCAGGATCGACAGCGTTTCGCCGAACGGCCCAACCAGGCGCCGCACCTCGCCGCGACGCGAACCGGGCAATACAAGCAACGTTTTCACACGGTCAGCGGAGAGGTTACGCGGCTGCGCCTGCGCCCTGGCGGCACTGACTATGCCCGGATCGTGTGCAAGGCGATGCCCGACATAGGTGCCGGGCGGCCCGCCCAGGCGAGCGAGTTCCTTCACCTCGAACGGCAGGATGCAAAGAATGTGATCGACATATGGCTTCATCGCCGCCGCCCTGCCCGGCCGCCAAGCCCACACGCTCGGGCAGACATAGTGGACGATCGGGATAGTCGGATCGGCGGCACGCACCTTCTTGGCGACGCGCAGCGAGAAATCCGGACTGTCGATGGTGATAAGGCAATCGGGCTTTTCACCGGCAATAGAGTTTGCCGTCTGGCCGATCCGACGCATCAGGCGCGGCAGGTCGCGCAGGATGGCGCTAAGCCCCATCAGTGCGATCTCGCTGCCGTCGAACAATGGCGCCAGGCCGAGCGCCTGCAAATGGCGGCCGCCGATGCCGACAAGCCGAACTTCGCGCCCGGTCATGCGCTTGAGCGCCTGCACAAGGTCGGCGCCAAGCAGGTCGCCGGACTCCTCGCCGGCGACGACGGCTATCTTCAACGGCCGCTCATTCGCCATGCGCCGGCTCCGCAGCAGGCAGGCCGATTACGAACAGGCCGAGCGCATTGGCACGTCCGATGGTGGCGGGACCTTCGAGCACTAGCGAGCGACCGGCTTCGACGGCAATGCCGGCCAGTCCGGCGGCATGCGCCGCCTCGACGGTCAGCGGGCCGATGGAGGGCAGATCGGCACGCAGTTCCTGACCGGGCTTGGCGCATTTGACCAGAACACCTCGGCTCCCGCCGGCCAGCCTGCCGTGCCCGCGCAACTCCCTTGTCCGCTCGAGCAGCCCGTCGGTGCCTTCGACGCCTTCCAACGCAATGGCGCGGCCGCCGACCGCAACAGCCGCTTGGCCGATATCCAGCGCGCCGATGGCTTTTGCCGCCGCGTGCGCCGCCTCGATGTCGCGCCAGTCGGATTTGCGTGGCGCCGCCTTGGTCAGCAGGCCTTCGGCGGCGACCAGCTCCGGCACGATCTCGTGAGCGCCGACGACCTTGATGCCGCTGCGCTCGATCCTGCGCACGAACAGTTTCAGCACCGTATCGTCCCCCCGGGTTACACCGACGAAGAGGCTGGGTAGCCACGCGAGCAGGCCCAAATTGAGGCGCATGGCGCTCAGCTTGGGGCGGCGCGTGATATGACCCGCGGTTACGAGATGCGTAACGTGATGCCGCTTAAGGATCGGCAGCAGCGAACCGACGTCTTCCAGCCTCAAGGTTGCCTGCTCATAGGGCTCGAAATCGGGTATGCGATCGACCTCGCCGGCCGCCATCACGACGAAGGGCAATTTGCCTTGCCGGGCGAGCGCTCGGGCAATTTCGACCGGGAGACTGCCGCCGCCGGCGATGATGCCGACCTTGGCATCTGGCGCGAGATCAAGGCCCTTTCCGGCAGCCTCAATCTTCGTCATCTGCCCTCAGTCTTCATCATCGGTATCGTCGCCGTCGCTACCCTTGAGCGACGGCACGGCGTAGTGCCGCTTGCCGCGACCGGCGATGAAGTCGACGATCTTCATGGCAGTCGGCGACGAGGCGAATTCCGCCTTGGCGAATTCGATGTTTTCGCCGACGGTCCGGGAGCGATCGAAGATCGTCTTGTAGGCTTTGCGCAGCAAGTGGATCTCCGAACGCGGCAGGCCGGCGCGCTTCAGACCAATGATGTTGAGGCCGCGAAGGCTGGCACGGTTGCCAACGGCGATGGCGTAAGGAATGACGTCGCCGACGATCGCCGAGCAACCGCCGAGAAAGGCGTTATCGCCGATGCGGACAAACTGATGAACCGCGGTAAGGCCGCCGATGTAGACATTGTCACCGACTTCGCAATGCCCGCCTAACGTCGCTTGATTGGCGAAGGTGGCGTTCTTGCCGACCACGCAGTCATGGGCAATATGGGCATAGGCAAGGAAATTGCCGTTGTCGCCGATCGTCGTCTCGCCGCGGCTGGAATCGGTGCCGACATGCATGGTGACACCTTCGCGGATCGTGCAGTTCTCGCCGATCACCAGCGTGGTACGGCCGCCCTTGTGCTTGGTGTTCTGCGGCGGCCCGCCCAGTATCGCCATCGGATAGACCTTGGTCGATGCACCGATGGTGGTCGCGCCAATCACCGAGACATGGCTGACCAGTTCGACGCGGTCGCCGATCACGGCGTCGGGGCCGACGTGACAGAAGGGCCCGATGCGGGCGCCTTCGCCGATTTGGGCGCCTGCCTCGATGACCGACGATGGATGGATGACTGTCTGGATTTTCATTAGCATTCGTTTGTCAGCCGCTTGCGACCATCATCGCCGAGATCTCGGCTTCCGCCGCCTTGGCGCCATCGACGAGGGCCTCGCAAGCGAATTTGAGAAGATTGCCGCGTTTCTTGATTTTCTTCACATGAATTTTCAGCTGGTCGCCTGGAACGACCGGCTTGCGGAACTTGGCATTGTCGATGGTCAGGAAATAAACCAGCGACGGCTTTTCCGTACCAAGGCTGCGGATGCAGATGGCGCCGGCCGTCTGCGCCATCGCCTCGATGATCAGCACGCCGGGCATGACCGGCTGGTCGGGGAAATGACCTTGGAAATGCGGCTCGTTTATGGTGACGTTCTTGATGCCGATGGCGGATTCGTCGCCATCTATGTCGACAATACGGTCGATCATCAAGAACGGATAGCGGTGCGGCAGGAGCTTCATCAGCCGCATTATGTCAACCGCTTCGAGCGTCGCCGCTGCGATGTCAGCCATTTCCCCCCTCACCCTGTTTGCGCGTCCGTGCAAGTCTGCGCAAGGCCGCTATCTCGCGCATGGCTTCCGCCATCGGCTGCGCCGGATATCCTCCCCAAATCTCACCGGCAGGCACATTGCTCATAAACCCGCTTCTTGCCGCAAGCTTGGCCCCGGACCCGATGGTCAAATGATCCGCAAGGCCGACACCGCCACCCATGGTGACGTTGTCGCCTACCGTCACGGAACCGGAAATACCCGAAAGCCCGGCTATTATGCAATTGCGGCCGATGCGAACGTTGTGCGCGATCTGCACCAGATTGTCGATCTTGGTGCCCTGGCCGATGATCGTGTCGGACATGGCGCCGCGATCGACGGTCGTATTCGACCCGATCTCGACGTCGTCCTGGATGATGACGCGGCCGATCTGCGGAACCCGCTCCGGACCCTTGGCGCCGGCCACGAAACCGAAGCCATCCTGGCCGATCCTGGCACCGCCATGGATGATGACGCGATTGCCAATCAACGCATATTGCACGCTGGCACCTGGACCGACATAGCCGTCGCGGCCAATCTGCGAAGACGGACCGATGACCGCATGCGGGGCAATGACGGTCCCGCTGCCGATGGCAGCGCGAGGTCCGATGATCGCACCCGCTTCGATGATCGCGCCGGCCTCGACATGGGCGGTCGCATCGATATGGGCGTGCGGCGAGATACCGGTTTCGCCGGTCATCGGTCCAGGCGTTGCAGCCGCCGGAAAAAGCAGACGCCCGACCATTGCGAAGGCCTGCTGCGGGCGCGGATGCACCAGCACCGCGATGCCCGCCGGCGCCTTGCCGGCAAATTCGGCAGGGCAGAGAACCGCCGCCGCCCGCAGTGACTGCATCAGGGCGAAATTGCGCCTGCCATCGACGAAGACAAGGGCGTTCTCGCCGCCTTCGTTGGCGGGCGCCAGAGCCTCGATCGATACATCGGAGAGACCGGAATCAACAAGCGTCGAGCCAGTCAGATTCGCGACTTCGCCGGCCGTATACCGGCGTGAGGGCGCGAAGAACACCGGATCGGTCATTCCAGAAGCAATATCCAGCTAGCGCATGACTCGAAAATCGGAAATCGACCCTCGGAAAGGATCATGCGCAAATCAAAGTGCTACACCGTCCTTTGCGCGTCCGATAGGACGCGCTGCGCTGTAGTGTCGGATCACTGCCATCCGGATCCAAACGAGCCGGAAGCATCATTGCCCGCACATCAGAAGCGGGTCGATATGCCGAAGTTGAATTCCTGCACGTCGTCGGTCTTTTCCTTCTTGACCGGGATCGCATAGTCGATGCGGATCGGGCCGAAAGGCGATGCCCACATCAAACCGACACCGACGGAAGCGCGCCATTCCATGCCGGTTGTCGAAGAATTGACAAGGCCACTTGCGATTTTGCTGCCGTAGAGCGTTGCCGCATCGGCGAACACAGCGCCACGCAAACCGAAGCTTTCGGGGATGACCGGCAGCGGGAACTGCGCTTCCGCCGAGGCATTGAAGTAGGTGGTGCCGCCGAGATGGTCATTGCTGTTGTCCGAAGCAACCGGGCCGATGCCGCCATATTCGAAACCGCGGATCATACGGTCGCTGCTCTGGAAATGGTCGAAGACGCGCAGATCGCCGTTGCCATATCCCTGGACATGGCCAGCGCCGCCCGAAACGAGGCCCACCAGGTCCAATTGTTCGGACAACGTCTGATAAATGCTGCCGCGCGCCGTGACCTTGATGAACTTGGCATCGCCGCCGACGCCGGCCACTTCGGTGCCGACATTGGCATAAATACCGTCATGCGGGTTCTTCATGTCGTCGATGGTATTGTAGATCAGGCCGAGGCTGACCGAGGACTTGAGCCATGGGCTCTCTTCAACGCCGTTTACGATCGCCTGGGAGACGTCGCAGGTGCCACCATTGATAACGGGAACGCAGCCCTCGTCGAACTCGTACTTCTCTTGCGCAATATTATAAGCCAGCTGCGTTGAGATGTTGTCGGTGATCGGCAGACCGAAGCGGACGGTCGCGCCTGTCGTGTCGCTGTCGTAATGGTCGTAGTTTCGGCTCTGCTTGTAGATGTCGAAGCCGGCCGCGATCCGGCGGCCGAGGAAATAGGGTTCGGTGAAAGAGAAGCTGTAGTCGCGCGAGTTCTTGCCACCGCCCGCCGCCACCTTGATGAATTGGCCGCGACCGAGGAAGTTGCGCTCACTGACGGAACCTTCGACGGACGGACCTGACGTTTCACCGCCGCTCGAATAACCGGCGCCGACCGTGAACTCACCGGTCGATTTCTCGACCACATCGACCACCAGCACAACCTGGTCCGGCTCAGAACCCGGAACGGTGGAAATTTCGACTTTTTCAAAATAATCGAGCGCTTCCAGCCGCCTCTTCGCGCGCTGGATGAGCACCTGATTGAAAGCATCGCCTTCGCTGACATCGAACTCGCGGCGAATGACGTAGTCGCGCGTCCGATCGTTGCCGCGAATCTCGATGCGCTCGATATAGGCCTTGGTCCCCTGATCGACCGTATAGACGACCGAGATCGTGTGGTTCTCGAAGTTGCGGTCGCCGCGCGGCGTCACCTGGGCGAAGGCATAGCCGGATCCAGCGACCTTTTCGGTCAAGGCGATGATCGTGTCCTCGACGTTCTTGGCGTTGTAGACATCGCCCTTGTGGGTCTCGACCACCGATTCAAGCGACTTGGCGTCGACCTCGGGGATCGTGCTTTCGACGCTGACATCCCCGAACGTATAACGCTCGCCCTCCTGTACCGTGATGGTGACGGTGTATTTGTTGGTGGTGTCGTCGAGTTCGCCGACAGCCGAGACGACCTGGAAGTCGGCATAGCCGTGATTATAATAGAAGCGGCGCAGCAGCTCCTGGTCGGCGCGCAGCTTGTCCTCGTCATAAACGTCGTCGCGCAGCACGAACGACAGGAAGGACGAACGCTTGGTGGAGATGATGTCCGACAGCCGGCGGCTCGAATAGGCGCTGTTGCCGACGAAATTGATCGCTGCGATCTGGGTGCGGCCGCCTTCGTTGATGTTGAAGACCACGTTTACCCGGTTGTCGCCGAGATCCATGATCTGGGTGGTCACGGCGGCATCGTCGCGGCCGATACGCCGGTATGCGGCCTTGACCGCCTCGACATCGGCATCGAGCTGCTGTTGCGAGAAGGTGCCGCGCGGCTTCAATTGCACCGCGGCCTCAAGCGCGTTGTCCTTAAGCTTCTTGTTGCCCTGGAACAGCACCTGGTTGACGACCTGGTATTCGGACACCTTGATGACCAGCGTCGATCCGACCTGGTTGATCTGCACATCCGAAAACAGCCCGGTGCCAAACAGCGCCTTGACCGCATCGTCGATATCCGAACTGGAAAACGCCTTGCCGGGCTTGATCGTCACGTAATTGCGGATGGTGTCCGCGTCGACACGCTGATTGCCGGTGACTTCGACTCTGGAGACGACAGCCGCCTCGGCGGCCGATGTGGCAACGAACTGCACTGCGAGCGCGCCTGGTACAACCAGAGCGGCGGACATAGCCACCGCGGACGCGGCGCTCAGAAACTTGGATGCTGCCTTCATCGGGCTTTTGTACCTTTTCTCGAAGTCCCCACGGCGAGAAAACCGGACGTGCGGTAATTTCCCCTACCGTATTAACCGGATTTTCCCTACACGCAAGGCTTCTGGTTAATTTGTATTTACTTAACCCTGAGGCGTGGCTTTCGCGTCACGCATATCCCCACGCATGGTAAACGGCGTCTCAACATTGCTCGTGCCGAAGCCAAATTCCTTCATGATTTCAGCACCCAAACAGATCGTTCCAGAAAACAAAGCCCATGAACCCGAGCACCAATATGAGGCCGCTTCGGTAAGCCATTTCCATCATGCGTTCGGACACCGGCCGCCGGATGACAGCCTCCACGCCGTAGAACAGAAGATGCCCTCCGTCGAGGGGGGGAATCGGCAAAAGGTTGAGAATCCCTATCCCGACTGACAGGAATGCAACAAGCTGCACGAGCCATTCAAAGCCGAGCTTTGCCGCCTGACCCGACATCTTGGCGATCTTGATGGGGCCGCCCAGCTGGCACTTGTCCTCGCGACCGACAACGAAACGTTGCAGGAACTGGCCGGTACGCTGGATGACGTGTCCGGTTTCCTGGACCGCTGCCCCGACCGCCCCGGCCGGACTATAGGTGATCAGCCGTGGCTGGCCGAGTTCCTTGTTGTTGACGACGCCGATCACGGCCACCTGGACCTTGTTGCCCAGTGCGTCTTGTTGTTCCATCAAGCGCGGCGTCGCCGTGACGGTGATTTCCTTGCCGGCGCGTAACATGACGAAGGTGATGCTGTCGCCGGCGCGGCCAGAGACCAGACGCTGGACGTCGGCAAAGGTCTCGACCTTGCTGCCGTCGACGCTGACGAATCGGTCGCCGGGCATGATGCCGGCCGCGGCGGCCGGACTGCCGACGGTGACCTCAGCCACCATCGGCTCCAGCACGGGCCGGCCATGGACGGAAAACAGCACGGCAAAGACGGCGATCGTCAGCAGGAAGTTGAACAGCGGCCCCGCCACGACGGTCGCCGCCCGCTTCCAGATCGGCTGCGTGTGGAAGGCAACCTTGCGTTCTTCGTCGCTCAGCGCCTCGATCTCCTCCGAGCTGGGCTGGCTCGACGTCGCGTTCATGTCGCCGACGAACTTGACGTAGCCGCCGAGCGGTATGGCGCAAAGCTTCCAGCGCGTGCCGCGGCTATCGTTGAAGCCGATGATCTCTGGGCCGAAACCGATCGAAAAGGCTTTTGCGCCGATACCGCACCAACGCCCGACGAGGTAATGGCCCATTTCGTGGACAAAAACGACCACGGTCAGCACGAACAGGAAAGGCACCAGCGTGCCGAGGACAAAGCCCTCTGTGCTGAAAACCGCGTGAAAAATCTCGTTCAATTCATGCCCTCAAATTCATCCACGGCACAGATCACGCCGCGACTGTGACATCAATCCAGGCGAATCCATGACGCAGCCCCGCGCCGGCCCACCGACGATGCCGTTCAAACCGGAAACAGCCCCTGTGCCGGATGGTCGGCGGTCGCGGAAATCCAGCCGATGACGTATAGGGCGAAAGCCGCCGCGACAAGCCCATCTACCCGATCCATGATGCCGCCATGGCCGGGTATCAGCGTGCCGGAATCTTTACGGCCGTGGCGTCGCTTGACCCATGATTCGAACAGGTCGCCGGCCTGCGCGACAATCGAAAGCACCAGTGCGACCACGCCAAGCACGACGAGGTTGCCCGTTCCGGCTACGGCGGCCAGAAGCAGCCCGGCCACTACGCCGCCGACCACCCCACCGAGCGCCCCGCTCCGCGTCTTGCCCGGCGAGATCGACGGCGCCAGCCTTGGACCACCGATGGAGCGGCCGACGAAATAGGCAAAGATATCGGTCGCCCAAACCACGGCGAATAGGAACAGAATGGCCAGCAGCCCTGAATGGTCGCCGTCACGCAAGAAGGCCAGCGACAAGCCGGACACGGCCGCATAGGCAAGGCCGGATGCTTCCCACGGTCCTGCCCTGCGCATGGAAGAAGCGACGGCAGTGACAGCAACCAGAGCCGCGACGAGCGGCAGCAGCAAAGACGCAGGCAGGCCGGCGACGAGGGCACCAATAAAGACCACGATCAGCGCCTCGGGCAGAAAGCCGAGACCTGCCGTGGCACCAGCACCTGCCGGGGCAACGGGGCGGCTCATCCGCGTCCACTCGTAGAAGATCACCGCCGCCATGGCGGCGCAAAGCAACCGGAAGGACAGTCCGCCGAGCCAGGTCAGGGCAAGCGTGACGATGGCAAGCACGACGGCCGAAATGACCCGGAGTTGGAGGTTGCTCATTCCTCAGCCTGAGGCGACATCTTGGGCGGCAAGTCCGCCGAAGCGGCGCTCGCGGCCGGCGAAATCGCGCAGTGCATCGGACAGGTGCTCGCGACTGAAGTCGGGCCAGTAGCAAGGCAGGAAAACGAGTTCGCTATAGGCGGCCTGCCATAACAGGAAGTTGGACAGCCGAAGCTCGCCGCTGGTGCGGATGACCAGTTCCGGGTCCGGAATGCCCTCTGTATCGAGCGAGCTGGCAAAGGAATCGGCCGTGATCGCGTCGCTCTCGATCTCACCGCGCGCCGCCGCCGCTGCGAGCTTGCGCGCGGTGCGCACGATCTCGTCGCGCCCGCCGTAATTGAAGGCAATGACCAGTGTCAGCGCCTCGTTGCTGAGAGTGAGCGTTTCGGCTTCCTCGAGCAGCCCCCTTATGTCGGGCTGCAGCCCTGCCCTGTCACCGATGACCCTGATCCGCACCCCACTCTGGTGCAGCTCGGCGAGGTCACGTCGGATGAAAAGCTTCAGCAGGCCCATGAGGTCGCTGACTTCGGATTTCGGCCGTGACCAGTTTTCCGACGAAAAAGCGTAGACGGTCAGGAAGGAGATGCCGAGGCCGGGGGCGGCGCGAACTGTCTTGCGCAGCGCCTCGACGCCGGCGCGGTGACCGGCCAGCCGCGGTAAGCCGCGCGCCTTGGCCCAGCGTCCGTTTCCGTCCATGATGATCGCGACATGCGCGGGCGTTGCCATATTCTCGCTTCCGGGCCAGGCGTGGCCAGACCCTAGACCTGCATGATTTCCGCTTCCTTGTCGGAAAGCAGGTGGTCGATGGTGCTGATTGTCTCGTCGGTCAGTTTCTGAACCTGGTCGGCCCGTTTGCGATGGTCGTCCTCACTGATGTCGCCGTCCTTTTCCGCCTTTTTCAGAAAGTCCATGCCGTCCCGGCGAACGTGGCGTGCGGCGACGCGGGCATTCTCGGCATAACCGTGCGAGATCTTGACCAGCTCCTTGCGGCGCTGTTCGTTGAGCTCGGGCAGCGGAATCCTGAGATTGGTACCGTCGACGATAGGATTGAAGCCGAGATTGGCTTCACGGATGGCGCGGTCGACTGCGCTGACCATCGACTTGTCCCAGACCGAAACCGAAATCATGCGCGGTTCCGGCACCGACACTGTTGCCACCTGGTTGATCGGCATGGTGGTGCCATAGGCCTGCACCTGGACGGCATCGAGCAGGTTGCTCGACGCGCGGCCGGTGCGCAGCGAAGCCAGATCATGCTTGAACGCGGCGATCGCCCCGTCCATGCGCCGTTTGAGATCGTCGTACTCGCCACTCATCATCGTCTCCTCGACCCGTTAACCCGGGTTCACTGCTTAGGCCCTGTTCGAGCCTCATCCGCAACCGGTCCCTTTCGGGTTCATGGTCCGGTCAATCGTCTGCGACAACCGTGCAACGGCCACCGCCCCTCAGGATATCGCCGAAGCCACCCTTCTCGTGGATCGAATAGACGATTATCGGAATGTTGTTTTCGCGCGCAAGTGCAATCGCCGCCGTATCCATGATCGAAAGCCCGCGTTTGATGACTTCGTCATGGCTGATCCGCTCGAAACGTGTCGCATGCGGGTCCTTCTTGGGATCAGCCGAATAGACACCATCGACCTGGGTGCCCTTGAACAGAGCATCGGCGCCGATCTCGGCGGCGCGAAGGGCCGCAGCCGAATCGGTGGTGAAGAACGGATTGCCGGTGCCGCCGGCGAAGATGACGACCTTGCCCTGGTTCATGTAGGCGGTCGCCTGACGCTGCGAAAAACTTTCGCAAAGCTCGGGCATGGCGATCGCCGACAGCACCACGGCGTCGACGCCGATCTTGTTGAGCGAGGTGCGCAGCGCCAGCGAATTGATAACCGTGGCAAGCATGCCCATATGGTCGCCGGTGACGCGGTCTCCGCCTTTTGACGCAACCGCGACGCCACGGAAGATGTTGCCGCCGCCTATGACGACACCGACTTCGATGCCCAATGCGCGGGCCTCGGCGATGTCGGCGGCGATGCGGTCGACCACCGATACGTCGATGCCGAAATGCTGCTCGCCCATCAACGCTTCGCCCGACGCTTTCAGCAAGACACGTCGGTAGAGGGGCTTCACCGTCATCTGGTCCTCGTCATCGTGCGTGTGACGCGTTTCGGTGCGCCCCGAAACACTGGGCGTTCCGATACACGAAGGGCGCCCCCAAGTAACCCCGCGCCCCCGCCCGGAAATTTTGATAGGGGGCCGGGAAAGCCCTCACCGAAACCCCGCAAAAATTGCACCCATGATCACATACCGCACATAAAGTTCCGGCGT